>CAYTUA010000047.1:0-9998 GCA_964440855.1 uncultured Lentimicrobiaceae bacterium | reverse complement strand
CTGCATTGCCCTTCACCTATTTATATTGCAAGCCCGGTTGCCTGGCCATTCCCATTTCGGCTGGCATCACGATTGCTGTTGGCACATTGGGTTGGCTTTCAAACAGAAAAGCAAGCAAACAAGTTGGAAAACGTGAAGGCTATATCATTGTCACCTTTTCATGGATTTTTATCTCCCTTTTCGGCTCGCTACCTTATATTATCAGTGGCGAAATACCAAGCTTCACTGATGCGTTTTTCGAAACCATGTCGGGCTTTACCACTACCGGTTCTACCATTCTGACAGATATTGAGGACATGCCAAAAGATTTGCTCTATTGGCGCAGTATGACGCATTGGATGGGCGGCATGGGGGTTATTGTACTTTCGGTGGCCATTTTACCCATTTTGGGCATTGGGGGTATGCAGTTATTTATGGCCGAAATGTCGGGCATCACCTACGACAAGCTGCATCCGCGTATAACCGCTACAGCTAAGCGGCTTTGGGGCATATACGTTATCCTGACAGCAATGCTCACCGGGGCTTTATATTTTGGTGAAATGGATTTTTTCGATGCCATCAACCATGCCTTTTCAACGATGGCAACAGGTGGCTTCTCCACGCGAAATGAAAGTGTTGCGGCTTTCGGCCCAATAACTCATTACACCATTACATTGTTTATGATATTGGCCGGTACCAATTTTACCCTCCATTATTTTGCCCTGCACGGACAGTTTAGAAAGGTTTTCAAAAATCAGGAATTCAAAGCCTATTTGCTTATTATTATTATCGTTACTATTATCATTGCCGGCGTGTTGGTTATTAGCAGACATTTTCCTATAGAACAATCCTTCAGGGATGCCTTGTTTACTGTAGTTTCTATCCTCACCACAACAGGCTTTGTTACAAGCGACTATCTTAGCTGGCCAAGTATGTTATGGATGTTTGTTTTTGTATTGATGCTTATTGGAGGCAGTGCGGGTTCAACCGCCGGAGGTATGAAAATTATCCGGCAACTTTTACTGATTAAAAACTCATGGATGGAACTTCGGCGTGCTACACACCCCAATGCTGTGCTGCCGGTGAAATACAATGGCAAAAGTGTTTCGCAGGATGTAATTTATAAAGTAATGGCTTTTTTCCTGATGTATATTCTGATTTTCGGCTTGGCTACTATTCTGATTTCTTCATTGGGATATGATTTTGAGACCTCAATAGGTGCTTCCATCGCCAGTTTGGGCAATATTGGCCCCGGAATCGGCATGGTTGGCCCGGTGGACAATTATGCTTTCTTTTCTGACATAACAAAATGGTTGCTTTCTTTCCTGATGCTCATCGGCAGGCTTGAGCTCTTTACGGTACTCATCCTTTTTTCACCCTATTTCTGGCGAAATTAACAGTTCTCAACATCCATCAATTTTATTGGCTGCAGATTTCGTAATTTTGAACGCTAAAATAGCTACATGAGCAAGATTTCGGCGGTTATTATAACCTTAAATGAAGAAGAAAACATTATGCGCTGCCTCAATTCGCTGCAGGGTGTTGCCGATGAAATTGTTGTAGTTGACTCTTTTTCAACTGATAACACACCAAGTATATGCAAGCAGCATCCGAATACCAGGTTTTTCCAACGTGATTGGGAAGGCTATGCCAAAACGAAAAACAGGGCCAATGAGCAAGCCTCACACCCCTATATTTTATCCATAGATGCGGATGAAGTATTGGACAAGGAATTGAGGGATTCCATCATTACTTTGAAAAAAAACGGTTTATCAGGTGCTTATCAGCTGAACAGAATGACCAACTATTGTGGAAAATGGATCAAGCACAGCGGGTGGTATCCCGATAGAAAAATCCGCCTTTTTAAAAAAGGAAAGGCCCGTTGGTCTGGTGATTTAGTGCATGAAAAACTCATAGTTGATGCATCAGAACCAATTCATTTGCTGTCGGGTCATTTGCTGCATTATTCCATTAACAGCATTGATCAACACAAGCAGGTAATCGCCAAATATGCAGCCCTTAAGGCACAAGCCAGCATCTACAATGGCCGCAACGCATCAGTTGCAGGCATATACCTCTCAGCAATTGTAAAATTCATTGAAGTTTACCTTTTCAAACTTGGGGTACTTGATGGTAAATATGGTTGGCATATTGCCCGCCTGTCAGCCAAGGCTAAAATTATTGAATTCCAAAAACGAATGGCACTCAGACAGCAACAAAAGCAAACAACTTTATGAGAAACAGCTACAAGGGCATACCAATCAACACATCAAAAAACACCCATGAGGTTATTTTTAGCCTGATCAGCTTGGAGAAAAATGGCCATATTGTTGATATCCCATCCGGGGCAGGTGCTTTTGTGCAACGCTTATTGGATAACGGCTACAACAATGTAACAGCCTTAGATATAGAAAACATACTCGAAATTGACCACAAGCAGTTTGTGCAGGGCGATATGACCAAGCCACTTCCTTTTGCTGATGCATCGGTTGATGTGGTTGTTTGTATCGATGGCATTGAACATATCAACAAACAATTCTTTTTTGTGTCCGAAGTAATGCGCATACTGAAAAAAGACGGACAGTTTATCATTTCCACCCCCAATATCAGCGCCTTGCGATCGCGGGTCAAGTGGTTGCTTTCCGGCCATCACCACAAATGCAACAGCCCACTTGACGAAGAAAACCCCTCCCCCCTGCACCACATTGGCATGGTTTCCTTCCCCGAAATAAGATATATGCTCCATACCAAAGGCTTCCGAATTGAAACCATTGCCACCAACCGCATCAAAACGGTTAGTTGGTTTTATGGATGGCTTGTCCCTTTCAGCTGGTTGTTTACTTCACTGGTTTACCAAAAAGCAGGCAGGCGTGAGGGCACCGGCCTGCAAAACAAGGAAATTAAAAAAACCATGTTCTCAAAAGCGGTGTTGTTTGGTGAAACCATGATAGTGAGTGCACGCAAAAAATGACGCAAGCCACGTGTCAGCTTATTGTTATACATTTGCGTTTTTTATTATCAAAACTCAGCTTTAGTGACCATTTTGCATGTATCAACAGCCGAATCATGGCGCGGTGGCGAGCAACAGCTGGCCAATCTGGTTGAGGCAAACAAAGGACGATGTCAAAATATCATACTTTGTGCTAAGTCATCTGCAATGGAAAACTATTGCCGGCTGCATAATATTCAGTATTACTGTTTCAAAAAAAAATGGTTGGGCCGTTACAGGGCAGCTGCAAAATTATCGGGCTTGTGCAGCAAACTGAATATATCCATTGTGCATTGTCACGACAGCCATGCCCACAGTATGGCCATCACAGCAGCCAGCTTCTTGGGAAATAAACGCCCGGTTGTGGTGCACCGGCGGGTTGATTTTCCCATTGGAAGCGGAATCTTGTCACGTTTCAAGTACAATCATCCGGCCATTGTTGCCTACATCTGTGTTTCTGATGCCATCAGAAAAATACTTGCTCCCAGTTTAAAACGGTCCGAATTGGCAGTAACTATTTATAGTTCAATTGATTTAGCCCATTTTAAACATGCTGCTGATTCCAGCATAAATTTAAAACAAGAACTGAAACTTCCCCCCGGGACCAAACTTATTGGCAACACGGCAGCCCTTGCACCACACAAAGACTATGCTACTTTTGTAAAAACAGCCGCATTGCTGACCCAAAAACACCCTGATTGGTACTTTGTGATAATTGGTGAAGGGGCTGAGCGTGTGCACATTGAAAATGAAATTGTAAGCAATCGATTAGAAAAGACTATATTTATGACCGGATTCCGGGAGGATGTACCGCAATTACTGGGCAGCCTGGATGCCTTTTTGATGACATCCAAAACTGAAGGTTTGGGCACCAGTATTTTAGGTGCATTTGTGGCTGGTGTTCCGGTGGTAGCCACAAAGGCAGGGGGCATACCCGAATTGGTAGAAGATGAAGTGAGTGGGCTTCTGGCCGATATTGGCAACGCACAAGGCCTTGCCAATCAATTGGAAAGGGTTTTAACCGATCATGCTTTAAAAACCCGTATTGTGGATAACGCAGCAAAGAAAGTAAAACAATTTGACAGCCACACCATGGCCCTGAGAACATTCAATACATACAAACGCTTACTGCAAGATAGTTGACCAAAACCTATGATGTATGACTAAAAACAACAATCCGGCCGAATGGCTCGTAATCGTAAATCCCAATGCTGGCCTGCGCGCCGGCGAAAAAGATTGGCCAATCATTAACCAATTGCTTACTGACAAAGGCTTCCAATTCGATGCCGTATTTACCGAGAGGCCTTTTCAGGGTATTGAACTCAGCCGCAACTTAATTGCTGAAAAAGGATATCAGAAAATAATCGCAGTTGGAGGAGATGGCACACTCAATGAAGTTGTTAACGGTATTTTTCAACAGCAACGCTTTGCCTCAACAGACATCACCCTTGGCATGATAACCGTAGGCACAGGAAACGATTGGGCACGCATGTACGATTTCCCGAAAAAATACAAGAAAGCGATCAAGATTTTACACAACGAACTTACCTTTTTGCAAGATGTTGGCAAAGTAAAATACCGCTATGATGCTGCTGACAAAAGCCGCTATTTTGTAAATATGGCAGGCATGGGTTATGATGCACTTGTAGCCAAAAAAACCAATCTGATGAAAGCCAAAGGCCGGGGCGGTGCATTTTTATATCTGTTTAACCTGCTTACGGGTTTATTTCAATATGAACATACACAGTTGAATGTACAAATAGATGGGAAAGAGGCTTTTGACGGAAAAGTATTCAGCCTGAGTATTGGTGTTTGTAAATACAATGGAGGAGGAATGATGCAATTGCCCAATGCTATTCCTGATGATGGCATACTTGATATGACCATTATCAAAAAAACATCCAAATTCAGGGTGGTTACCAATATCAAGAAACTTTATGATGGTTCGTTTCTGCACATGCCCGAAGTTGAAACCTTCTCAGGGAAACACATCAGCATTACTTCCACACCTCGCCATTCAATATTTCTGGAAACGGATGGTGAATCCCTTGGCACATCACCGCTCGATTTTGATATTGTTCCAAAAGCTATCAAGTTGATTGTTAGAAATAAAGCTTTAAAAAAGTTCAGCAGGAACAAAGCTGATGAAATGGAAGAATGAGCTGTTATTCAATCCACAAGGATTGTAAACTACCGTGAAATGCTACAGCTTGGGGTAGTCCTCTTTTATATGCTGAAAAACCACTTGCAGGGTTTCGTTCAGGTCTTGTATAATCTTTTTGGTTTCATTGCCCCCATCGTTGCTTTTGGCCAGCACCTCCAGCCTGCGGATGGGATCATACATCTCGTTAATACCAAAAATATCAAGCGTTGGTTTGAGCATATGGGCTGCTTTTCCAACAGCAACCAAATCGCCTCCAACAAACCCAACTTTAATTTTTTCAAGCAGTTCGGGAGTAGAACTTAAAAAAATTGAAACCATATTGCGAATAGCGGCCTCATCATCACCAATAAAATCAATCAGTTTTTTCAGGTTATACGACCTGACCTTTTGTTTGGACATATTGCAGGTTTAAATTTGTTTCTCTTTTATCATTCGGTAAATGGTAGATTTTCCAATATCCAGCTTCTTGGCTACAAGCAACACATTGTTGTTGTGTTTTTGCAGGTAATAGCGGATAATTTTCCTGGTATATCCCTCCAGTGTATTCTCCTCCATCAGGAAACTTCCGGCCGAATCGGTTGAGTTGAATGAAATATGGGATTCGTCAATTTGGTCAGTATCAGTAAGCACAGCTGACAACTCCATGATGGCCCTTAACTCACGTACATTGCCCGGGAATGGATACTTCATCAGTTTCTGTTGTGCACTTTCAGAAATACTGAGTTTGGGCATTTTATTTTCTGCACAAAATTCGTCAGTAAAATACTTGGCCAAAATAATAATATCGTTGCCTCTGTATCGTAAGGGCGGCAATTCAATTGGCAATCCAAGCAATCGGTAATAAAGGTCTTCCCTGAAGTTGCCCTTTTGCACTTCTTCGGCCAGGTTACGATTTGTAGCAACGATGATACGGGCGTCAATCTTGATCAGGTCGTTGCCCCACACACGCGTGAGTTCACGTTCCTGCAATACGCGCAAAAGTTTGGTTTGCATATTCAGGTCCATTTCGCCAATTTCATCCAGGAAAATGGTACCACCTTGTGCCTGTTCAAATTTTCCAATCTTGCGCGTAACAGCTCCAGTGAAAGCTCCCTTTTCGTGGCCAAACATTTCGCTTTCGATCAAATCGCGGGGTATAGCAGAAACATTGGTGGCTACGAAAGGTTTCTTGGCTCGAGGAGAGTTGTAGTGTATAGCTTTGGCAACCAACTCCTTACCCGTACCTGTCTCGCCCGCTATAGAAACAGAAATATTCGACTTTATGGATTTTTCTATCAACCCAAAAATCTGTTTGATGGCAGGACTGTTTCCTTTAATTACATTCCTGAACTCATATTTCCGGCCAATCTCCTCCTTGAGATAGCTGATTTCGCTCCGCAATTGCAAATTCTCCCGAATTTTCTTTATTACGTTCCATAGCCTGTCTTTGGTGTCGTCGTCTTTAACAAAATAGTCATAAGCCCCTTCGCGCAGCAAGGCAACTGCTGTGGAGATATCCTCCTGCCCCGAAACAATGACTACAGGAACGTCGCTGTTTTCCTTTTTTATGGCACGCATCACATCCAAGCCTGACATATCGGGCAAACTGTAATCGAGCGAAATAAGATTGGGGTTCTTATACAGATGCTTCAGGCAGTCGGAACCTGTTTTATATAGATGAACCTCATTATCAGGGTTCAACGATAAATGATGCTTTAACATTTCGCCGTACAAAGCATCATCCTCGACAATAAATATCCGGAATGATTCCATATTGCTATGCTGTTTATAATATATAGGACTTTTCCATTTTTGAGATTTATACGCGAAAAGCGAAAATTGGTTGCTGTTTTCTCAATAATGGAATTGGTGCAAATATATTTTATTTTTGATTATAAGTCTTCAAATCAACAAAAATAGTCCTGTCAATTGTAAAAAAAATAATTCTGTCGTGACTGGTTGGATTGTTTGACGAATGCCATTGCCTTTGCCATGATTCTCCTCTCAGTCCAATCCTGCATGAAAAAGCCATTGATAAACAAACTCACCTGCATGCAACAAGCCTGTCGCTCATCGAAGATGACAAGAAATGAATCAACAACTGACGCCAAAATGCAGCCATTTGCCTATTTTTGCAAAGAATAAACACCAATGCATGTTGATATTAAGGCAAATTTCCAGATTATTTCTTTTTCCTTTAAAAGCTGTTGGCTATGTTCTCCTGCTTGTTTTGGCGCTAATCCTTGTGTTTTATCTAACGGCACCGCACTATGAATTTGATGAACCATCCCCATTTTCAGGCAATTTTATAAACAACCCCTATCAGGATACCAATCCCGAACATTGGCTCAAATACAACTTTCAAGTGCAATCACGGGCCTGGGGAGGCATAACAGATGGGCGCAAAAACACCAATGAAATGATTGATAGTATTTATCATTTATTTGGCTATGACCATGTTGCAACATCTGATTATCAACGTATTAATTATCACAAAAGCGAAGAAGAAGCTTTTATACCAGTTTATGAACACGGCTATGGCATTCGCAAAACTCATCAGGTGTGCATCGGTGCAGAAAAAGTGCTTTGGATTGATTACCCATTCTTTCAGACGCTCAGCCTGAAGCAGGGGATTATCGATAAAATTGCCCGGCACAACGAGCTAATAGCCTTGGCACACCCAGGCTTGCTGAATGGCTATACTTATGACGACATGAAGTACCTCAGCGGATACAATTTATTGGAGGCCCTCACCAATATGAGCGTTTCTATGGCACATTGGGACACTGCCTTATCTCATGGACATTTGGTCTATTTGCTGGCCAACGACGACGCCCACAATGTACTCAATTCCAATGAGGTGGGGAGAAGGTTCACCATGATTAACGCCACCAATAAGAAGCGTGAAACCATCATCCGGCAGTTAAATCAAGGCATTTCTTATGGTGTAGATTTTAAATTGATTTACAACGAACCTATGCAGGAGAAAATTGAACGCTCAAAGACAATTCCACACCTGGTTTCGGCACAGCTTGTAAATGATACCTTTTTGATACATGTAAGCAAGCAAGCTGCTGCCTTTCGTTTTGTAGGACAGGGCGGCATATTGCTGGACGAAACAAGCGGCAGCCATAGTGGCTATTATGTTTTCCGTCCTGAAGATACCTATGTGCGCACCGAAATCATTTTTCCGGATGCATCTATTTTTTACCTGAACCCCCTTACGCGGCACCCTTCGCCAAAGCCTGAACGGCAATACCTGGCCCATGTTAATCATACAAAAACGAGTTTATACCGAGGGGTTTATATTATCCTAATTGCTGTTTTGCTGCGGTTTATTTATAAATGGCAGCTTGTTAAGGCCATACAAAGACCAAACAAGATCAACTGATTGTACCAAACAAATAAAGTCCCGGCTATACATGAAAATCAATTATTCATATAAAACGGCCCTGTACTGGTTGCTTGCAATCAGCATCATTATACGCTCTTTTTTGGCTGCCTGGCTCGAATTTGGTAATGATGAGGTGTATTATTGGACCTATGCCTTATACCCCGATTGGAGTCATTTTGACCACCCTCCCATGGTAGGTTGGGTTATCCAACTTTTTAGCCTGAACCTGTTGTTTGACAGTGAATTGTTTATCCGTTTTTCTTCGATTGTCTTTATGACAATCAACACCTTGTTGATGTATAAAATGGGTAAGATGGTCTGGGACGAACGCACCGGATTTTTTTCTGCCCTACTTTATAATGCCTCCATCTATGCTTTTGTAATGACCGGCATCTTCATATTGCCCGACACCCCGCAAAATCTCTTTTGGCTGCTTTCGCTGCTGCTGATGTTGCGCATTTTTGGGGAAGAGCCTATCACTGACAATAAAAAACAACTTTTATACTTGCTTGGCTTGACGATTGGCCTGAGTATGATTTCAAAATACACAGGTGTTTTCCTTTGGCTGGGCGCAGGGCTCTACATCATCTTGTATGCCCGCCTCTGGCTCAGGCAACCGGCCTTGTATGTAGCCATCCTTATTTCGCTTATTTGCCTGCTTCCTGTTCTAGTTTGGAATATCCAAAATGATTGGATCAGTTTTTCCTTTCAAGGCGAAAGGGTAAATATATTTACATCAGGATTAGGTCTGGAACTGTTTCTGCGCGAATTAATTGGTCAGGCCTTGTATACCAACCCATTCAATTTTGTGCTGATTGCCATTTCCATGACAGCCCTGCTGCGCGGGAAGTTTAAACTGGAAAAATCACCAAAACGGATATTGCTTTTAGCATCCGTTCCTTTGATTTCAATTTTTTTGCTGTTTGCGCTTTTCAGGCCTACCCTGCCCCACTGGAGCGGACCGGCATACAGTGGCTTACTGCTGCTGGCGGCGGCTTATTTATCAACAAAACACAATGCCAAACCCGCGCTGTTTTTGCCGGGAATCATCAAATTTTCATTGGGTTTTTTACTCTTCCTGTTGCTTTCAGGCAGCTTGCAAATAAAATCCGGATTGGTTCCCATGTGGCACGACAACCCCTACCACCGTCTGGGACGTCACGACATTACCCTGGATTTGTATGGCTGGCGCGATCTAAAACCATCATTTCAGCAAGTACGGGAATCGCACCTGAAGGCTGGTCATATGAAAGTATCAGACGCTATTGTTGCCGAAAACTGGTTTCCGCTCGCCAACCTCGATTATTATGTGGCTCGACCCCTGCACATGAAAGTATTGGGCTTAGGCAGGCCCGACAGACTGCACAAATACATCTGGATCAATGAGGAGCGCGGCGGGTTTGCGCTGGGCGACGACTTTTGGTATTTGACTGATAGCCGTTATTATACGCATCCCGAAGCCATTTACACCGGTTTGTTTTCTGAAATTGTAA
>CAYTUA010000046.1:0-12564 GCA_964440855.1 uncultured Lentimicrobiaceae bacterium | reverse complement strand
ATGAAGAAATTGGTGATCAAATTTCAGATTTACGTAGCGAATGGGACAGAAATATTTAATTGACACCTGTACAGTTGTAAAATATCTGGAGGAAATACTCCCTCCAGAAGCAATTTCATTTTTGGATGCTCTGGTTGATGATGATTGTAAAATTTCCTTCATTACAAAAATCGAATTATTAGTGTGGAATCCTCCAATTGCTGAAGACATTAGAGTAAGAGAGGAGTTTGTAGCAGCTTCTGAAATTCATTACATCAATGATGAAATAATAAACGGTGCAATTCAAATAAGAAAAGCAACTCATATTAGGTTACCAGATGCCGTTATTGCAGCGACAGCCATTCATAAAGATTATGTTCTTCTATCAACAAATGATAATGATTTTATAAAAGTGATTCCACTTGGATTAAAATATATGAATCCAGAAAAAAACTTTAAATTGGACATATGACTATAACAAAGCATAATAATGATAGTGTCTTATAAGACTGGAAAACAGTACGCCAGGCGGCAACAGGCGGTATATTTTATTGCCAAGACAGTTTAGAATTCAGCGTTTCTGCATATAGTAAACTTTTGTGTATTTTGACAGGACAGTGCTCCGAAATCGGCAACAAAACAAACCGCCAAAACGTTAAAAAAGAAACCAATAAACACCATGCCTGAAACCATTATCCTAAAGAAAAACCCAAAAATTGAATTCCAACTTCTCGACAGTGGGTTTGAATTATTTGATGGACAAACAGAAAAAAATACCGGCTTTTACGCTTATAATGATTTGCAATCCGTTGATTTAAACAGTGTTTGGTTTCCCCGGCTGGCCAAATGGTTAAGGGTTTTTACGTGGATATTGAATGGAGTCCCCTATTTTCCGGATGCAGAATCTTATAAAAAAGCCAGCCTTATTCTTCGTTTTGAAAACGCAAAGCTGGGTATTTGGTTGACCGATGCGTATATGGCTGATAAAGCGAAAAGACTAAAGAAGTTATTGAACGAAAAAAGCAAGCATAATATACATGCCATTGAGCATTTGGCAATGCCAGCTAATGCTGATGATAGCTAATCGGAGGCATAAGGCAACTGATGCTTTATTACAAACAATACCAAGCAATGATCATTCCCGGCTGATAATCCATGCACGTTTACTCCATACCCTAAACTGGTGCTTCTTAAAGAAATTTCTTTGCGTATATGCTATAAATTCCCCAAATAAAACCTGAGTACATGGCGGGTAATCAACGAAAAGCAATTGACTTTGGAATCATAGATGGTAAACTGAAATCGAACATCTCCTCCCTTATCAAATAACACACTATTTTTGCAGCTTAAATGTCTCAGAATCTATGCGCGAGTCAACCATCTACAAAACACTTCAGCAACTGAAAAGCCATTTTTCGGGCGACATCCATGTGGACGATGCCACCCGCCTGATATACGCTACTGACGCTTCTGCTTACCGCGAAAAGCCGCTGGCTGTGGCCATGCCCAAAAACGGAGACGACATCAAACTGCTGATTAATGCTGCCAGGGAAGCAAAATTTTCGCTGATCCCCCGCGCTGCCGGTACCAGCCTGGCAGGTCAGGTGGTGGGCAATGGCGTGATTGTGGATGTGTCGCGCTATATGACTGAGATCCTGGAACTAAACGTGGAAGAAAGCTGGGTGCGTGTGCAGCCGGGTGTTATCCTGAGCGAACTCAACCAATTTCTTGAACCGCATGGCTTGTTCTTTGGCCCCGAAACCTCCACAGCCAACCGCTGCATGATGGGCGGTATGCTGGGCAACAACGCCTGTGGGGCACATTCCATCATCTATGGCAGTACCCGCGACCACACCCTCGAAGTGCATACCATCTTAAGCGATGGGAGTGAGGTTGTTTTTAAAGAGCTTGATGCTGAAGCTTTTAACCGTAAATGCCGATTGAACGATCTGGAAGGCGATATCTACCGAACGATCAACAATATTTTAAGCGATAAAACCAATCAGGAGAGCATTCGAAGGGAATATCCCGACAAATCCATCAAGCGGCGCAATACAGGCTATGCCATTGATTTGTTGCTCGAAACCGAGCCTTTTACCGAAGGGGCACCCCCCATCAACCTCAGCAAATTGCTGGCCGGTTCAGAAGGAACACTTGCTTTTACCACCGAAATAAAACTAAACCTGGTGCCGCTGCCACCCAAAGCCAAAATATTGGTTTGCGTTCATTTCGAAACCATTGCAGCGGCCCTGCAAGCCAACCTGATTGCCCTGAAGCATGGCCCTGTATCGGTGGAGCTGATGGACAAAACGGTGATGGACCTCACCAAAGAAAATATTGAACAGGCAAAAAACCGCTTTTTTGTAAAAGATGATCCCGGTGCCATCCTCATTGTGGAGTTTGCCGAAGCCGGTTATCCCGAAGCGGAAGCCAAAGCCAAAGCCATGGAGCATGAAATGCTTGCTTTTGGGCTGGGCTATCATTTTCCTGTTGTCAGGGGAGCAGATATGAGCAGGGTTTGGGATTTGCGCAAGGCCGGACTGGGCGTGCTCAACAATATGCCGGGCGATGCCAAACCTGTGCCCGTGATTGAGGATACTGCTGTAAACCCGGCCGTTTTGCCTTCCTATATTGAGGAATTTGACCAGATGTTGGACAAATATGGCAAGGAATGCGTGTATTATGCCCATGTGGCCACCGGCGAGCTGCATCTGCGCCCGGTGCTCAACCTGAAAGACCCGAAGGATGTTGAGCTGTTTTACACCATTGCCCGCGAATCGGCTTTGCTGGTGAAAAAATACAAAGGCTCCCTCAGCGGCGAGCATGGCGACGGCAGGTTGCGGGGTGAGTTTATCCCACTCATGGTGGGAGAACACAACTACCAATTGCTGAAGCAGTTGAAGTTGGCCTGGGACCCCCACAACCTCTTCAACCCGAACAAGATTGTGGACACGCCCAGGATGAATAGTTCCCTGCGCTACCGCCCCGGACAAGAAACCAGACAGATAGAGACTGTTTTTAACTGGTCAAAAGATTTTGGCATTTTGCGAGCTGCCGAAAAGTGCAATGGCACAGCAGCCTGTCGCAAAACCGAAGTTACCGGAGGCACCATGTGCCCCTCTTATATGGCTACGCGAAACGAAAAGGACAGCACACGTGCCAGGGCCAATATACTGCGCGAATTCCTGACCAGCTCCACCAAAGAAAACCCTTTTGACCATCCCGAAATTTATGAGGTGATGGACTTATGCCTTTCGTGCAAAGCCTGCAAATCGGAATGCCCCAGCTCGGTGGATGTGGCCAAGCTGAAAGCCGAATTTTTGCAACATTATTACGATGCCAATGGTGCCCCTTTGCGCGCCAAGCTAATTGCCAACATCAGCAGCATCAACAAACTAGCAAAAATAGCACCTTGGTTGCATAATTTCTTCATGACCAATAAACTGGTAGCTCCAATGCTGTTAAAAAGCATTGGTTTTGCCCCCAACCGGAGCATGCCCTTACTGTATAAAACAACCCTCGATAAATGGTTTGCCAAATCCGGGAGGAAATTGAACGGCACTTATCCCAATGGAAAAATTTATCTTTTCAATGATGAGTTTACCCGCTTCAACGATACCGAAATTGGCATCAAAGCCATCTTGTTGCTCAGCAAATTGGGTTATGAAGTGGTCATCCCAACACATGGGGTGAGCGGACGCACCTATATCAGCAAGGGTTTTTTGCGCAAAGCCAAAAAAATCGCCAACCGAAATGTGGAGCTGCTGAGTCCGCTTATTGGTGAACAAAATCCATTGGTCGGCATAGAACCATCAGGTATCTTGTCATTCCGCGATGAATACCCCGAACTGGTGGATTCCGGCTTGCGCGAAAAGGCGGAGCAGCTTGCCCTGCATGCTTTCACCATCGAAGAATTCCTGGCCAATGAAATAGAAGCCGGTCGCATTGCAGCAGCGCAGTTTACGGACGAAAAGCGTGAGGTGCTGTACCACGGCCATTGCCAGCAAAAATCGATTGCAAGTACGGCTCAGGCCAAAAAGATACTGTCGTTGCCGGCAAACTATACGGTAAGTGAAATCCCCTCAGGCTGTTGCGGTATGGCTGGCTCGTTTGGATATGAGCAAGAGCATTACGAAGTTTCGATGAAAGTAGGCGAGTTGGTGTTGTTCCCTGCTGTGCGCAAGGCCGATTCAAACACCTTGCTTGCGGCTTCGGGCACTTCATGTCGCCACCAGATTGCAGATGGCACCGGGCGAAAAGCAAAACATCCCGTTGAGGTATTGTATGAGGCGTTGAAAGATATTTAAATTTTGATGGTTTTTTATTGTCAAGACAAATAAGCTTAATCGCTTACAGTCAATAATTCATGAATATTCACCGGGGAAATGGTAAAGTGGTTTTTCGTTTTATAAGCTGCCGCAAATGATCTTGGCAGTTTTGATTTCTTCTTGTCAGACCATTTGAACTCAAAAGTAAAAAGCTCACCATCCTTTTCCTCAACCAGATCAATCTCACTACCGTCATAGGTACGCCAAAAATACAGATTTGAGAATCTTTCCTGATACTCAATAATCTTTCTGAATTCACTTATGCAATAATTTTCCCAAAGTGCACCCATATCGGTACGACCCGAAATGTCGCTGAAATTATTGATTAGTGCATTGCGAATGCCATTATCTGTGAAATAGTACTTCCTGCTTTTCTTAATTTCGTTGCGCAGATTGGTGCTGTAGGAGCCAAGTTTGTATATAACGAATGTTTTCTCCAGCAGATCGAGGTACCTTTCGATGGTGGATGCCGAAGTACGCAGCAGATTGGCAAGCTCATTTACTGACACCTGACTTCCCAATTGCAATGCCAATGCTTTCAGCAGTTGACGCAACAGATCAGGATTGCGCAATTGCTCAAACTTAAAAATGTCTTTAAATAGATAGTCGCTGCTTAATTGGAGGAGTCTGCGTTTTTTTTCATCACCTGACAAATCCACAATGCCGGGATAGCTTCCGTACACCAAATAGTTTTGTATATTTTCACGGTATGGCAGCCATCCTGTTTTTTCAGCTATTTCGTTGATTGACAAAGGAAAGAGGCTTAAAGCAATATTTCGGCCTGTAAGTGGCTCACCGGTTTGGTTGGCCAAATCGAAACTACTTGATCCCGTGGCGATTATTTTTGGAGAATAGGATTTGTTGTCAACAATTAGCTTCAATATCGATCCAATATGCGGAACCACCTGTGCCTCGTCGAGAGCTATCAGGGTTTTGCCGTCAAACAGTTGTTTGATGCTTTCCATATTTTTTGATTGCAGTGTTTCGCTAACAACCGGGTTTTCACAGTTGAAAATGGCCATTTCAGGATACTTCTCTTTGAGCATATCCAACATGGTTGATTTGCCCGTTCGCCTTGCTCCATAAATGAGTATTACTTCGGGTTGATGCAGTTGCCGTTCAATATGGGTTGTCAATTGTCGTGCGTACATGGGCATTTTTTTTACAAAAATAGCTTATTTAACCGAATTTTGATACTTAACTTGTAAAATTCAGCCTAAATTTACTACTTTACCTGTAAAATTAGGCCTAAAATAGTTGGAAGCGGGTTCATAAAATCAACCCGATTTATCCGATTGCTTTCGCTTTGCAAAGCCTTGCAGCTTCGCCAACATGGAAATAGAATCTTCCTTTTGTATAAAGGTTTAAGGATGGTGCATATGTTTCGCGTCCATTGCTAGCAATACAACATCGCCAACAGTATTCACCACATGTAAACTATGCAGCCTTCCAAACATAGAAACGAATACTTCGCCTGCATGTGGTTCTTTTTGTTAAGGCAGTGTTGTTTTTACGCATCTTACCGAAAAGGCATTGTGCTTGTAGTAGTTACGCCTGTGAATGCTTGCATAATTGGAATGAAGGCCACGGTTCCAGGCATAATTTTCATCCTGTTCGGTTGAGCTCCACCAGCCGGTATAATAATGAATGGCTGTTGAAAATCCCAAATGGTTGATTGAGCCTGTCGGTAAGGCATTAAAGCCGTAAGCATCAATACCCACGCCATCGCCAAACCAGCCTTCGATGGCTTTCAGCTTTTCGCCGGCATCCAGGCCCCGCCACACATTGTTTTGGTCCCATTCGCCATGATTGGAGCCGTATTGGCTATCAACAAAGGCCTCCATAAAACGCCATTCATCGTCACTTGGCAAGTGCCAGCCTTCGGGACAAGCTGTTGTGGCAGCCTGCCAATGGTAGAGCCGGCCAAATTTGGCGCAATGGGCATTGTTGTTGTCGTAGCACCAGCTGGAATCAGTTTCAAAGTTTAAGTTTTCGCGCATCCAACATTGGTCGCCAATCATTATCGTATTATAAGTTTGCCCGTCGCGCGGATCGGTAAAGCTGGGCATATCGGGACAAGCCTGTCCGGCGGCCCCCACAACCACATGCTTTTCTTTGGTGAGTACCTGCGTACCAAAAGCATTTTCTGCTGTTAATTTCACCGTGTATTTTCCGGGTTGCCCGTAGGTGTGGGTGGGGTTTTGCATAGTACTGCTGCTGCCATCGCCAAAATCCCATTCCCAACTGTTGGGATTGTTGGTGCTTTGGTCAGTAAAACCAACTTCAAATGGGGCTACACCCGCAGCAGCCGAAACCTCGAATGCTATTTCCGGTGCATAACCGGGAGGTGGTGTAATTAGTTGTAATTGATTGCCATAGGAGGTGCCTTTGCTGTTGCTTGCATAGGCCCGAACGTAATATAGCGTGTCGGGTTGCAGATCGGTAAGTTCTGAGATGTAAATTCCGGGTCCTGTGCCGTCAGCTGTAATACCTTTATGGTCTTCGAGGCTTGGGGAGGTATTGGTTGACCACACCACCCCACGTGCCACAACAGGGTCGCCGCCATCTGCTGTTATATTGCCGCCACAGCTGGCTGTTGTGGGTGTTATTTCTGTTACGGCCAGTGTCACAACAGCGGGTGCTTGCATGTTGTCCTGTTCATCTTTTTCGCAGGCTGTATGGAGGAATAATAAGAAGCTTATAGCTGTAAATAGTAAAATACTTTTGGTGGATTTCATAGGCTGGTCTCTGTTTGTGGTGGTTTGGTTCAAATACATATGATGTTATAAATCAACTATGTATTAAGAAATATTCTAACAGGTATTGATTTTTGATTTTATTTTTTGTGTCTATCAAAACTAAGCTATTTTTCTTCATTATGCAAACATGATCAAGTATCCGGTATAGATGGCTAAGAAAAAGGTATTTAAAGTCTGGGCATTATACGATCCTTCACGTGAAAGTAACAAGCATTATTTTATTTGAATTTTTTCAACATATTCAAAATCCTTGTAGTTGGTTATCCTGCAAAAATAAATGCCATGGCTAATTCCTTGAAGATTGACCACGGCAAGGTGATCTCCCAACTCTTTGGACAGCACTTGTTGGCCCAGATGATTGTGCAAAGTGAGTGTGAAGTTCCCTGGAATTTCCTTATCAATCTCAATTTGTATTGCGTCAGATGCCGGATTTGGGTATAAGCTGACACGTTTATCTGGGGCTGCTTTTTCATCAATATTAACAGGATTAACAATTACTTTAACGAAGGGAAAGCCATTAATAACACACCCAACTGAATCGGTAAGCACTACATAATAGTTTGTAGTAAATTCTGGCGCTGCACACATCGACCAGCCGATCGAATCAATAAGTCCGTGATTTGGCCGCCACAAATATTCCTGGGGCGGAAATCCCCCAAAAGTATTGGGTTCGGGAAAGCAAATGGTATCACCCAGGTCAATGGTAAAGATATAATGTCCCAAATTCATCACAAATTCTGAAAATACCACCTCTATCGTGTCAATAATGACATTTTGTTCGGCATCAGTAACTGTAAGATACAACTGCCATATGCTTTGGCCAACAGGTGGTGGGTATAGCATAAGCGGATTGGCAAGCGCGGGGTCGTTTATAAATACCTCAATGCCCCAAGGATGGTCAACATTCCACATATAGGTGTAAGGTTCAACCCCGCCAGATGCTGCAGGATTGCCACCGAGAACAATGTAGGTGGTATCAAACCAATTACAATAGACCTGATCAGGCCCTGCATCGGCAACAAGTTGGGCAACTGATATTTTAGTGACAACTAAGAGGGCAATTGAAAGAAGAAGTGCTGATTTTTTCATAATAATACTATTTGGATTTGCCATATTGGCCATGTAATTAATTTTGATGCATCCCAAAGATTCTAATTCTGAGATTGGAATACAAACAATTGAATTTTTCATTTACTATAACACGATTTATCTCCTGTAGTCACTCTAAACCAATTGTTCCTATTTTTTATGAGTCTCAACCACTGAGATAGGTGATCTTTTTCAACCCTCAAAACACTACTCAAAATACCTATAAACAGTGTTTTATGAGAGGTTGTTAATAACTTTTTTCAGATTTAAGGGATTACGGAATAAGGGTAAGAAAGTTCTGAATTGTCATATTAATATACTGGATTGGTCATCTCATTGCATAATCCGGTAATTTCTTAAAGTGCAACTCATTTGAAATAGGTTGTTAGTGAACCTGTATTCAATAATATAAAACCTTACAAACCAATTAAAATGAAAAATTCAACAGCCCTTATTGTTATTTTACTGCTCACCATTTGTTCACCACAAGTTTTACATTCCCAGGACTGGCAATGGCAATGGGGCAAGTACCTGAACCATATTCCAGAGCGGCAAACATGGTCAGTTCCGTTGCATGTTGATTTTAAGAATAATTTGTATACCTCAACCCTCTTTGACTCTCTGTTGGTTTATACTGATACTAGTTTTTACATCCCCAACTCAGGTCATAGCATGTATAAAAACATGGCTATTTCTAAAATAGACGCAAATGGAAAAGTGCTAAAGGTACTAAACCTGCAAACATCTAGACAAGGGCTTTTCTCACAGCAAGCACAGCTTCGAACCGATTCGCAAATGAACATTTTTCTGTCGCTGCCATTCAGAGATTCTATTTTTATTAACAGCACTGCAATAACCGGTTCGTTTGAACCCGTGCAATACCCACCTGTCCTGTTGGTTGCGAAATTTGATCATGATTTCAATCTTATATGGCACAGCTTGATAGAGAGTCCTAACCAGGAATATATTGATGGCATGGTTGTTTCATCTGACGACTATCTGCTGTTGACTGCCCGACACTATGCCATCCTTGATTCAGTTCAGGCAGTCTATCTGGGCCAGGACACCACCAAGCCCTTCGTTTCTCCCATAAGCTCAATCTGTAAAATTGATCCAGAAGGCGTTTTGATATGGCGAACCGAGATTCGGAGCAATCACCATTTTGATGGTAAGTCGCTCTATGTTGGTGACGATGGCCTGATTCAATATTATGGTAGGGTCAGGGGGGATATATATATAGACACAGACACCTTGTATTATCCCGAAAGTTATTCTTCTCCAGCTGGTTGCCCAGTATTTCTAAGTTTTGATCAGGATGGAAACCTGGTTGACAGCTATCACTTTGCATGCGGGATTAATATGTGGCTGGCTACAACCAACAGTGAGGGAGATATTTTTTTTGCTACAGCATCTGAGATAGATACTATTTTCCTGGGTAACGATACGATAGTTATACCAGCTGGTGAACAAAGGACGATTGTGGGCAGGCTTGATCAACAACAATTACCGGTTTGGTATGAAGTTTTCAAATCTACTTATGGGGTCTTGGATCTTTATGTTGAAGAAGACCACCTAATCTTTGCGACAACTAATGCACAATCACTTACAATTGCAGATACTACCCTAAGCTGGGGCGGTGGCAACAATACAGTTGTTGTCGAAATCAACCCCGAAGGCTATATTTCAGGTATCAAAAGAACAGAATCCGTTATTTTTATGAGTGGAAGGATCATCCTTGATAATTGTGGAAACGTTTTTATGACAGGTGAGCACAGGAGATATGCAATTTTTGAGGAGGACACGCTCTATGCTAATAGCTGGACCCACAACGAATCATTTATTGCCAGTCTTGAACGGAAAAAGCAGCCTCAGATAACCCTCGGGCCTGACACCATTGTTTGTGGAGAATATGTTATCCAAGGGCCGCAAGGATATGCGTTTTATATCTGGAATGGTGTCCAAACAGATTACTACAATTTTATTGCTGACGAAACGGGCAATTATCATTTGGCTTGCGCCTCCCTTGATGGGTGCTGGCATGAAGCAAGCATATTTGTTGAGGTACATCCAAATTTTGAAATAAACCTGGGAGCGGATACCACACTCTGGTACACCGACACCCTCATCCTTAGCCTGCCAGGGCACTTTGACCAATATCTATGGTCGGATGGCACCACATCAAACACTCTTACCATAATTGGAACTGACTTTGCAGAAGGCCTATACCCCTTTTGGGTGCAGGTTAGCCAAGGGCCATGCATGGCTTCTGACACCCTATACCTAACCATAGAAAGCGATGCCAGTGTGGACGAAATCAATAAACAAAAACTAAATATCAGACCAAACCCATTTGACGAATACGTTCTACTTGATTTGCAGCGGAATATTTATCAGGTTGAGGTGTATGACCTGACCGGGATAAGGCTATATTTAAAGGAAATTCATGCCACTGAGGAAGAAACAATCAGGATTGATATGCATCATCTGCCAAATGGAGTCTATTTATTGAGGATACTTACTGAAGGCCAGTCTTATAGTACCAAGCTTACCAAATACGCCTGCTAATGAAGGTACCATCAATTTCTAATCAAGTTAAAGAATACATCATCAAGGTTCCAGCATCATCGCTAGTAATTCGACCATTTTGGTCGGAGGGTCATATTTTATAGTGATATTTGGGCATACTTTTTACAATACACTTTTACATAGAAACCTGAAATCAAAATGCTAAATACAAAAATTAAACTTACTTCTCTTGCCTTGTTTCTGCTTGTTGCAATTTTAGCCAATGGTCAAACAAGGGAGGAAATCTATGAAAAAATAATAGCCTATGCTGATTCCGGAAACTATGAGCAGGGGGAGTTGTATGTCAAACAGATCATCAGCCTAGATAGTACTGATGAGTATCAAAATTACTATTGGTCAAGTTTGGGGTGGTTTCAACATCAACTTGGTCGACATGAAGAAGCTCTGGAGTCATATTCTACATCCATCAGACTGAACAGTATGTTTGATGAGGCCTTTTCAAACAGGGCTTTTGTTTATATGGACATGAATGAACTACAGAACGCAAAAATGGATAACATCAAAGCGCTGGAAATCAACCCTCTCAATGATCAGGCCTTATACAATATGGGATTGATTTTGACGAAGGAGGAAAAATATATTGAAGCAATAGGATATTACCAGAGGCTCATTACAATTAATCCAGCTCATTACAGTGCAGGATTGAATCTGGCATATTTGAAGCATACAATAGGTGAATTCACACAAGCATTGATGGATTACAACAGAATGATTGAACACTATCCCAATGAACCAATATTGTATAACAATATGGCCGACCTATTCCTGCAGATGCTAGACTACACAGATGCCTTGAAATTTGTGAACATTGCCCTGGAAATCAAGCCAGATTTTGCCTTAGCCCTGGCAACTAAAGGTCAAATTTACTATTACCAGGAAGATTACCTGAAGGCATGTATATATTTTAACAAGGCATTAGCCAATGGATTTCAGCGTAGCCGACTAAGCAATTACCTTGATCAATGTGAACCTGATAAGCTGGTTGATTGAGAAATGGATGATTCACAACACCATCTTTATAGAATTCAACCCATTACTCACTCTACCGTTATTTTGCCGGCATATTCAAATCCCTCGCCATTGCTAAGTTTGTACATATACACACCACTGCTGAGCCCACTTAGGTCAATTTCGGATTGCCGGTCATGCAACTGCTCATGCAGTACCAACCTGCCTTGTTGATCAAACAAATGAAATGTAATTATGCCCTGTAAGCCGGGATTCATTGTTAGCGTAATAATATCAGCAGCAGGGTTGGGGTAAATATGTACCGCTTGTTCACGTTCTGCTTGTTCAAAAACACTGACCGGCGTAACAGAAACGAACACAAATGAACCGCCAGATACTACACACCCCACTGAATCCATTAACAAAACCTCATAAGCGATGGAGTAATCTGGTGCTGCACTCATCTCCCATCCAATGGAATCGATGAGGCCATGGTTGGGGCGCCATAAATATTCAACAGGAGGAAAGCCGCCAAAAATATTCGGCCCATGAGGAAAGTGCAAGGTATCACCCTGGTCAATTGTATATAAAAACTGCCCCAGATGCATCATGAAATGGGAAAATGCCACATTAACCGTATCCATGCTTTCGTTTTGAGCAGCATCGGTAACCGTAAGATAAAATTGCACAATATTCTGGTCATCATGAGGTGGGTATAAAATATATGGATTCGCCATGGTTGAATCTCCGATAAAAGCAATAACACCCAGTTCATGGTCAACGTCCCATGAATAGGTATAGGGTTCCACCCCGCCAGATGCGGTTGGTTCTCCCCCCAAAACAACCCAGGTCAATTCAAACCATGAACAATAGGC
>CAYTUA010000045.1:0-3285 GCA_964440855.1 uncultured Lentimicrobiaceae bacterium | reverse complement strand
AGAATTATCCTATAGTTAAGTCACACCGAAAACGAAGATACAAATGGCAGTAATTGGAGAAGTTATAAAGAAACTGGTTGAAGTAGCCGACAAAGTTTTTACCAACCCCGACCCCGCCGAAGCCCAGAAAGAGGTATTGAAACAAATGATGGAAAAAGCGGAGGACACTGCTTTCGGGAAATTCTATCAGTTTAAAAATTTACTTTCAAACAAGGGTGATCTGCGAAACGCATTTACGCAAGCCGTTCCTTATCACAGCTACAATAGCATGCTTGATCGTTGGTGGTATAAGGTACTGGCAGGAGGCGAGGATATCACCTGGCCTGGTAAGGTGAAGTTTTTTGCCGTTTCCAGCGGAACAACCAGCAAAAAGAAGCACATTCCTGTAACCGACGAAATGCTGAAATCTATTCGCAGAGGAGGCATGCAACAGATAAAAGGAGTCGCTGATTTTGATCTTCCTGCTGATTTTTTCGAAAAAGAAATACTGCTTTTTGGAAGCAGTACCAATTTAAAAAGTGTGGATAACCACTTGGAGGGAGAGATCAGTGGAATCAGTGCCAGCCAACTTCCTTTTTGGTTCGAAGGCTACTACCGGCCCGGGAAGGATATCTCCTCCATTGATGATTGGGACGATCGTGTGGATGCACTCGTAAAAAATGCCCCTCAATGGGACATTGGCAGCATCTCAGGCATTCCTTCCTGGATTGAATTGATGCTTAATCGCATTATAGAATATTATAAATTAAAGAACATCCACGAAATCTGGCCCAACTTCATGGTATATACATCAGGAGGTGTTGCTTTTGAACCTTATAAAAAGAGCTTTGAAAAAATCACGGGCAAACCTATGGTGATTATTGATACCTACCTTTGCTCAGAGGGCTATCTGGCTACCCAGATAAGAAAAGATACCGATGCCATGGCGCTGATTACTGATAATGGCATTTATTTTGAATTTGTACCATTCACGGACGAAAATATTGATGAAGACGGAAATCTTCGACAAGGCGCCAAAGCCCTGAAAATTGAGGAGGTGGAAGAGGGGGTACAGTATATCCTCGTTATCAGCACAGTGGCAGGTGCATGGAGGTATATGATTGGAGACACCATTGTATTTACGGATAAAGAACGTGCCGAGATCAAAATCACAGGTCGCACAAAGCATTTTCTCAACGTAGTTGGCTCACAACTTTCGGTTATTCAGATGAACAGGGCTATCAAAGAGTTAAGTGAGGATTTCGGAATTGATATCAAAGAATTTACGGTTGCTGCATTGATGGAGGCAGACAACTATTTGCATCGTTGGTACCTTGGTGTGGATGACCAGATTCAAAAAGATGTTGTGCAAATGGCCAAACGACTCGATGAGATTTTGAAAGAAAACAATAAGAACTACAAAGTTGCCCGCAGCAAAGCATTAAAATCAGTGGAGGTAAGATGCATTCCCAATGAACTTTTCAGGTTATGGACCGAGGAAACAAACCAAAAAGGTGGGCAGGTGAAAATGCCACGGGTGATGCAAGAAAAAGACTTCAGGACATGGGAGGCATATGTAAAAAATAAACTCAAATCAGCCAAATGAATTGGCAATAACTATGTGCTGACCTTCCTGAATTTAGTCTTCAACAGATCTGTGTTCAACCAAGGCTATAACTTCCTCCGTAGATAAATAAAGTTTTTTGATTCTGTTGATGTACTTTTCGGGTAAACCGGCCTTGTGCAATATAAATTCCTGGGTGGCCAGAATATAATCCCCCAGTTCATGGTTAATGGCATAGGTATCAGCAACACGTTCAGCTGAAATAATGAAGCTCTTTGAGGTATAATATCCAATCCCAAACAAAATCATTGACCAGTTGCTTCTTTTCAGGTAATCCATGATATGCCCCAACTCATGTCCAATCCAGCCAATGAGAACTTCTTCAGGCAATTCTTGAATAGGGATTGTGTCCCCCTTTAGTTTTAAATTCCGACTAATCTTAACCAGATAATTACGCCTGACCTTGCTGCCATACATGGTGGTGAATTTTGGCTGGGCCTGCATTACCGATTTGCGGATGTTCTCGTTAAACACAAAATCAATGTCGATATTATGAAGTTCGGGGTAAAAAGAAAGTGCTTTCAGAATTACGTCCCTGAGTTCAGCAGGTATTCTTTTTTTATTGCCAAATTTCTCAAGTTTACTGCTTGTCATTTTCTCATCATTCATGCTCTATGGAAGTTATGCCCAGATCGTTTTTTTTTAATACAAATGGTTTTCAATTACCAGCCGTCCATATTCATGCCAAGTGCAATAAATATGTCCACCGTAAAAACCGGAAAGAACCATGTGAATTCAATTCTACAAATCCACGATGCCATGTAGCAGTTTTTCAACAGCCGGTTGGTCTGCTTTCAAGACAATTTTTCATAAGGCCACTATCTTTAGCAGGTAAGAGAACTTGGCAGGATTGTTTCATAATCACAATTTATAAATACTAAAAAAGAATAGAATTTACTATGAAAAGATTAGAAAACAAAGTGGCATTGATCACCGGAGGTGCGGGCGGCATTGGTAAAGCTGCCGCAAAACAGTTTATTGATGAAGGTGCCAGTGTCATGCTCATTGATTTAAAGGAAGATGACCTGAAAAAGGCAAAAACAGAACTAAAATCCGAAAAAGTGTTTTACATGGCTGCGGATGTCAGCAAAACGGAAAATGTTAAAAACTACGTCCAAAAAGCCAGGGATCTGTTTGGCAAAGTGGATGTGTTTTTTAATAATGCCGGCATTGAAGGACAAGTAAAACCCATCACGGATTATCCTGTTGAAGAGTTTGACAAAGTGATGGCAGTGAACGTGCGCGGGGTGTGGTTGGGTATGAAATTTATTATACCCCTGATGAAAGATGGTGGCAGCATTATCATCACATCATCTGTGGCAGGACTGCGCGGAACGGCTAATGTAAGTGCTTATGTTGCCAGCAAACATGCACTGAATGGCATCACCCGTTCACTCGCCCTTGAGTTGGCAGGGAAGAATATAAGAGTCAATGCAATTAACCCATCCCCAGTTGACAACAGGATGATGCGTTCTCTTGAAAAAGGTTTCAGTCCTGACGATGCAGAAAATGCCAAATCACAATTTGAGCAAATGATCCCTTTGGGCCGTTATGCTGAAAATGATGATATTGCCAATTTGGCAACATTTCTTGCCAGCGATGACAGCAGTTTTATTACCGGAGCCATTCATTCTATTGATGGCGGAATGACTGCAAAATAGTATTTTGCTTGATTACAAACA
>CAYTUA010000044.1:0-3455 GCA_964440855.1 uncultured Lentimicrobiaceae bacterium | reverse complement strand
TTTATCACTGTATCGGCCAACTATATGATGCAAAATGGGAGCTTCCAAACATGCGAAGGCTTATTTTACGATTCAGGTGGGCAATCGGGCGATTATCAGAACAACGAAAGCTATGTAATGACCTTTTTTCCGGACGGGGATGAAAAGCGGGTGAAACTGAATTTTACGGCATTTGATGTTGAGCCCCACGACAATTGTGAATACGATTATTTGCAGGTATTTGACGGCCCCAATACCCTTGCACCCTTGCTTGGCACCTGGTGTGGCACCAATGTACCCGGCGAACTCACCGCCTCAAATCCGGAAGGGGCACTTACGGTTAAGTTTAAATCAGACGGATCGGTTACAGCGCAAGGCTGGGCAGCCACCATTGAGTGCACCACGGCAGTTGGCCTGATGGAAAAAAACCATAGACGCCTGAAACTATTTCCAAATCCGATGGAAGAAGGCGTGATTACAGTTGAATCACCGGAACCTATCAAAGAAATTTATTTAATCGACAGCAAAGGTGTTGTACGAAATAAAATAGCCGGATATGGAAGCAAACAACAAGTTTTGGAGCTTCATAAGCTTGAGAGCGGCGTATATATGGTCTCTGTGGTTACAGCCCATGGAAAACACTGGCAAAAATTGCTGGTGAAATAATCAGCCAAAAGTGACGCCATTTTGCAACAGCAGACGGCTACCCACATAGAACACAACTACAAATAGTATCAGTCCTTTCATCAGCCTGATCTTTCGGTCATCATCCTCTTCAAATAGCAGGTCGTCCATAAAGCGCGCCCTGATGAAAAAGAGTATCATCATGGCAGTCAATACAATCCAGCCATACTTCTCGTGGAACAGGCTCTTTGGAAAAAAATAGACATACACCAGTACTGAACCAATTAGAAAAGGTATAAGTACTTGGGCAGTAATTACAAAGGGGGCATTTTTCTCATTGAAACGTTCGAAATAGGAATTGGCCGAAAGGGCAATCATACGCGGCGCGAACAGGGCTGTCATAAGCAAACCAAAAAAGCCGATTAGCGAAATAATCATTTTTACCGTGTCCGTCAGGTACATCCAGTTGAACACATGTCCAATGCCTTCGGTGAGCAGATTCCCCAACATCAAACCTACAAACACATAGGTAAAAGCGTGTATGGCCACCCAAAAAAAGAAAATCTTCACCGGCATGGCATCAGCAACAAGCTGAAAAAAAGCCAATAAAGACAGCAAACCTGCAAACATGGTAACTACATAACCGGCACTAAAGATGAGGATAACCGAATCATGGGTCCATTGCCAGGGTTCGATATGAAAGAAATAGGTGGCATAATCAATGGTGACCGGAAACTCGTACATGCCGCCAGTGAGGATATAGGAAAACTGGTTGAGGTAGAAAACAAATAAGTAAGCCAACACAAAAGAAGCTGTTGAATTGGCAGCAATAATCCAGAAATTCTTTCGTGTGAGTTTTTCTGTCATCTACGATTGGTTAGTAACGCTTTTATAGTTTGGCCAGCATTTTCAGAAACTATTATGAAATGTCAGCCATTTCTTCGGTGTATTTTTTCTGTTCCAGTTTTTCCTTAATTTCGGCAAAAGCGTTGATGGTGTATTCCACATCTTCCATCGTATGCATGGCAGTTGGAATCAGTCGAAGTAGTATAACGCCCTTTGGAACAACAGGATAACCTACAATTGAACAGAAAATATTGTAATTTTCGCGCAGATCGTAAGTTATTTGAGTGGCCTCGCCAACGCCTCCTGACAGCATAACCGGCGTCACAGGCGATTCTGTCTTACCAATATCCAGTCCCTTTGCTTTGAGACCATCCTGCAAGGCATGCACAATTTTCCAAAGTTTTTCGCGGTGCTGGGGGTCATTTCGGAGAATCTCGAGTCGCTTCAAAGCCCCCATCACCATAGGCATGGGCAAGGATTTGGCAAAAATTTGCGAACGCATATTGTACATCAAATACTTAATCACCTGCTTGTCGCCGGCGATAAAGCCTCCGATGCCAGCCATTGATTTGGCAAATGTGCCAAAAAACAAGTCCACTTGGTCCTGCACGCCATAGTGCTCATCAGTGCCACCACCTGTAGGTCCCATGGTACCAAAGCCGTGGGCATCATCCACCAGCAGCCTGAAATTGAATTTCTCCTTGAGGGCCACTATTTCATTAAGTTTGCCCAAATCGCCCGACATGCCATAAACGCCCTCGGTTATAACGAGTATGCCACCACCCGTTTGCTCGGTGAGCTTCTTGGCGCGGCGCAATTGCAGCTCTAAGTTTTCAATATTGTTGTGCGGGTAAACAAAGCGCTTCCCGAAATGCAAACGCATGCCGTCAATAATACAGGCATGGGCTTCTGAATCATATACAATGACGTCTTTGCGGTCAACCAGCGCATTTATTATAGATACCATCCCCTGATAGCCATAATTGAGCAGGTAAGCGGCTTCGCGACCTACATAGGCAGCCAGTTCGCGCTCCAGTTGCTCATGGTAATCGGTTTGTCCCGACATCATTCTCGCGCCCATCGGATAGGCCATGCCATATTGGGCAGCTGCTTCGGCATCTGCTTTGCGCACTTCGGGGTGATTGGCCAGGCCCAGGTAATTATTCAGGCTCCAAACCAAACGTTCTTTTCCCTTAAATATCATCCGGTTACCAATTTCACCTTCAAGTTTGGGAAACATAAAATACCCCTCAGATTGATCGGCATAACGGCCCAAAGGACCCATGTTCATCGTACATTTATCAAAAACATCCATAGTAATTAAAGCTTGAATTTTTAATCCGGCAAAATTAGGAAATTATGCGTTTAATGTAGCATTCTGAGCAATGCTTAATGCCTTTATGGTAAATCGCTCTTTTTAAACCATTAAGAAGTTAAGTGAGCAGCAAGCTCATCCTTCAATTAAACCTTTATGTTAAATATTTTCTTTAAGTTTATATAAGTTAAGGATAACCAATGAAAGCGCTAACAACTACCTTCTGTTCAAGCAATCCAGGCCTGAAAGCATCCGTTTGGTTTTAACTCAACCGGTCTCCATTTCAAAGGGATGCTTCATTAATTATGGATACAGATTAATTTTATAAAAAGATTCTGTTAGTTTTGCTTGGCGAAACCAACAACATTTGCCATGTCAAAGCGTATTGCCGTATTTCCGGGATCATTCGACCCCATAACCCTCGGACATGAATCTCTGGTGCTGAGGGCTTTGCCTTTGTTCGACCAGATAATCGTGGCCATTGGCAACAATGCGCTGAAACAATATTATTTCACATTGCAACAACGCAAAGCCTGGATCAGCAAAGTATTTGAGGCCTATCCCACTGTTATGGTTTCGGAATACAGTGGCCTCACGGTTGATTTTTGCCGTGAAGCTGGTGCCAATTATATTTTGCGTGGTCTGCGCACAGCTGCCGATTTCGAGTTTGAAAGGGGTATCGGACAAGTAA
>CAYTUA010000043.1:0-4472 GCA_964440855.1 uncultured Lentimicrobiaceae bacterium | reverse complement strand
TTTTCTCTGGTTTTAGCAAAGGAAGTATGGCAATAAAATGTGTTGCTGTTTTAATGAATTCAGGCTTTTGATCCGACACCAGCGCATATCTGCGTTTGATATTTTCGAGGCCTACCCCTGTTGACACAAATTTGGTTTCCCTCAGGTTCAGGTTATTTACAATATTCAACTGCAGCTGTTCGTCTACATACATTTCAATTTTTAAAGGATGCACTTTCGAAAATGTATTGTGCTTAATGGCGTTTTCGATAATAAGTTGAATGGCAATGGGCAGAATGAGCAAGTCGTGGCAGGCTTTATCAATATTAATTTGGATGAAAAGTTTCTTCATAAACCTGATTTCGAGCAAGAAAAGATAAGCTTTTAGAAACTCAAGCTCGGTGCTCAGACTCACCAAATCCTTCTCTTTATTTTCGAGCACATAGCGATACACCTTTGAAAGTCTTTCGGTAAACAGTTCGGCCAGATCGGGATCAATCTTGATAAGCGAGCTCAAAACATTCAGGCTGTTAAAAAGGAAATGCGGGTTCACCTGCTGCTTTAGCACCTCAAACTGCGATTGAAGATGCTCTTTTTGCATCTTAAGAAGCTGGGTGTTTGCTTCGGTGAGCTGTTTGGTGCGTTCGGCAATGCTTTGCTCCAGGTTGTTGTTGATACGTTCCAGAGCTTCTTTGGCTTCCACTATTTTTAGTTCTTGCTTTTTTCTTTCTGAGATATCGATGATGAGGCCTCTGCGACCCACCGTTCTGTTGTTTCTTACAATGGGCGACTCATAAATAAGCACCGGACAAAGAGAGCCATCAGGACGAATAACTGTGTATTCATTGGGGTCAGACTGGTCAGCATCGCGGGCGTTTTTAATCACCTGCTGCACCCTTGGCACATCTTCCTGCACCATAAAATCCAAAGCGGAGATTTTTTCTTGTGGATTCTCAGGCATCTCGATTCCAAAAAAAGCCTTTCCCGCATTGTTTACAAACAGGATATTCCCTTTCATATCCAGTTCAAAAATTGGCTGAGGCAGCAGATCCATCAATTCTTTATAGTTTCGTTCGCTTTCTGCAGCTGCAAATTCAGCCGTTTTGCTGCGAGAAATATCGAGGATAATGCCATCCAAAAACTCAAGCTTTCCTTGTTGGTTGTAGATACCCTTTCCGTTTTCATTGACCCACACAACATGACCTTTCTTATGAATAATCCTGTATTCAAACTCATAATGTCTGTTGTTACTTGCAGCATCAGCAATGGTGTTTCTACAAAGCTCCAGGTCATCAGGATGGATAAGCATCGCAAATGAAGTATCAGCATTTTCAATCAATTCTGATGCATGATATCCTGAAATATCAAATATTTTCTCGCTGATGTATTTCATGGTGTATTGCTCGTCGAAATAGCAGCGGTATGCTGCTCCGGCAAGGTTTGTGAGAATGCTGTTTAATTGTTCGCGGCTTTCTTTCAGTTGGCGGGTTATGACTTCACGCTTTCGTATTTCATTTTCAAGGTGGTGATTCAGCGTTTTTTCTTGTGAAATAAGTTTTTGTGCAAATAAGTTTTTTTCAGTTTCTATTTGTATTTGTGCTTCATATCTGGCTCTGCTGGAGGCTTCAATGAGCAGTTCTTCCTGCAAAAGTTCTGCCCTGACCTTTTCCTTCGTGCTTGCATCCAGATAAATCCAGGCCTCAAGAATAGACATGAAAAACGCATTTACTACGGAATAGATAAGCGCATTGTTGAATAGTACATTGGTTAAGCCCTGTGGATACCTGCTTATCCAGTGAGCAACTGTGGTCAAAATACTGGAAATGGTTATGGCAATCAACAACATACATACAAATTGCACGATCGCTCTTATCAAAGCCCCCTGCTGCCATTTGAAAAACTTGTTTAGGTACTTGATGACAAAAAGGTCCGGGTAGGCTATGGCAAAGCCGGCAATTGTACTATAAATAATGCCCCTTATTACCCTTAAAACAAAGGCGGTAAAATCGCTCAACTCATGGTATCCGCTGAAATGATTGTAGGTAATCACAATGATTTGGAGCACCACAGCCATACCCAGCACCAGTTTCAACAGTTTGTTAAAGGGTATCAGATGATGTATTTTCCTGAATATCACGCTTTGTATTTTTAGTGAAATTGGGAATAAAGGTATTCAAGCTGGCTAACATATAAAAGCATAATGTGATAAAGGTGTAAAATCATGCTTTGATAGTGTATATTTGATCTCTTAACATGTTTTTCTAGTCTGCTAAATGGACCTTTCCCATCAAAACATCATTCTGCAAGATGTCCCTAAACCTTTCCGGCTCTTCAAACATTGGGCTGTGCGCTGATTGACTAAAGGTGTAAAAACCTTTCAAAGGTGCCTTTAACTTCTCAAAATAATCCTGAGCAAGTGTATAAGAAACCGTGTAGTCATAAGTGCCATGCATAAAATAGACCGGGATTTCCAGGGTCGGCACTTGTTTGGATAAATCCGTGGCCAGGATGGTGTTCCAAAGCGGGTGTACACCAGCTTGGGCTTTAGCACGCCACAGATTCATCTTCTCTGTTATTGTGTAGTCTCTGCATGCCAATGAAGGAAAAAAAATGCCGCTTACGATCGAACGCATCTTACGCGTTGTCCCAACGCCAATAGCATGCATGGCTTTGTCTCTTAGCTTCAGGTATTCGTTGGGAATTTTATCAGTTACCGGCGAAGCTTCCAGTTTTCTTAACATTTTGCTGTTTCCTGCATCCCTGTATTCTTTCAACATATATTCATAAGCCATTCTTTCTGATTTTAAGTGATCTGACATTTGGGCAATCCCGATGTATGCCTTGTATAATTCAGGTGCCTGTGCTGCCACATGAATGCCAATAAATGTTCCTCCTGAACGTCCCATCAGGTAAATCTTGTCTTGCCCAAATCGTTTACGCAGGTAATTCGTTACCTCCTTTGTATCTGATACCATTTGTTCAAGTGTCATCGACTCTTTCGGTATGATGCCATTGTATGAAAGGCCAGCCCCTCTTTGGTCCCACCATACCATAGTGAAACAGGCTTCAAGTCCTGTTGGGTATTTCTTTGTCATAAAATAATCCGGGATTCCACCATGAAGGTAAAGCAATACAGGATTGGCTGCATCTTTGCCCTGAATAAACATCCCTTGTTTCACTCCATTTATATTCACAAATATTTTCTCAGAAATACTTCCTTTCAGAACATCTCCATTCTCATCCCTGAATGCTTCGGGCTTGCCCGTACTACTTATTGCTAAATAGCCGAATAGCGCAATCAATAGCCCTGGAATTAGTAATAATGCATAGATTATCATTGCTTTAATCCCTTTTTTTTGATTAATTTTTAGGTCTGCTTTCATCTTGATTCATTAAAAACCGGATTATGACCATAAAATGAAAAAAGCAGTAAGCAGAATGCTGCCGTTTGACTGGTTAAACAATGGGGTTACAATAACATCCAAAGCAATACAACCGGCTAAGAAAGGAGCAAACGTCCATTCGCTTTGCTGGGTCCCGCTCATGAAGAAAGCCGGCAGATGCCAAACGCCCCAGATGATGCCAAGAATTAATCCTGCCCAAAATGGCGCAAGTTTTCGTTGAAGCAATGGCAGAGCCAAACCACGCCAACCAAATTCTTCAACCGGACCTTTGATAACTGCAAAAACTGTGGCAAGCAAAATGGCAGAAGTTGATGCAAAGTAAAATGGATCAGCAAACAAATGTCCTTTGATAAAAGAACCTGCGATAAAAATCATCGGTATCACCAGGAATAAAAAGACATACCATGAAAGAGAACTTCGCCAGATGAACAAACGCGAGAGATAAAGTTTCAAGCCTCCAACTCCGGATTTATTTAAAACAATAGTAAAAGCAGCGATTGCAGGGGCATATACCGCAAGAAAAAAGAACGGATGATCTCCAGTTAATTGACCAAATACTCCGGTCATTTTTTCAGGTATAAAGATAAAAAAGCCCAATATTGTCCAGGCAAGGCCGAAAGTAATAAGTAGAAATGGAGCGATGGAATGAAAAGGAATCTGATATGTGGCAGTTGAAGAAGATCCAATGATAGCTTTAACCTCAACTCGCTTATAATCAACTTTTTTTACTGTTTTACTGTTTTCCATGGTCGTTTCATTATTTACAATAGAAACAAAATAAGGGTAACCAAGTCAGCTTAAAAAATTAAAGGTGACGAAGGTGTAAAAACAGTGGTTGAAAGTGCACAAGCACAAGTTCGGCAAAAATTACCCCCCCTTTTCTTTCGATAAAATCAAATTATTGGGAGTGGAGTTTTTATCTACTGTTTGATTACGTTTCAGAATTGCAGAAACAATTATTGGCCCGTGGTTATCGGCAATTAGCGCTTGTTTTTACTCATGTCTTTTTTATAATTCTTTAGCATTTTGCCAAATGCTTTGTCTTTATTTCGTTTTTCTGCAACTGTTGATTCAAAATGCGCTTTCTCT
>CAYTUA010000042.1:0-2577 GCA_964440855.1 uncultured Lentimicrobiaceae bacterium | reverse complement strand
TCTTGAAGCTCTGAAGGAGAAGTAATTTCGATTATCTCGCAATTAATATATCTCTCGCAGATTGCAATAAGTTCATCATTTGATTTATTTCCACAACTCCTAAGTCTCATAAAATTCTTATTCTCTGAAAAATAATTGAGAAGGGAATGCAAATCATTTAGTCCTCTATTTTGACATGCGTTTAACTAACGAACACTTAGGTTATGAGCTGCTCGTAATTTTTCTAAACTAATATTTTTTATTGCCAAGTTCATTCAAATGCACAAGTTTAATAAGTTGTCATCTTTGGAGGGAACTTTTTGCATACCTGTATTTTGCAAATGTATGATGCTGTTGTTAACTTCTTCACTTAATATAAGTTTTGATCCGAAGGCCAAATTTAATAAGGTTTTCATAGCAAAGCTTTTTAATTCTAACTTAAAATTAGCTCCAGTAATCGCTTCAATTTTATTTCCAGTATACTGTATATTATCACTCTCTTGTAGATGAATATTTAACATAATCATTCATGTTTTCTGTTTATGTATCCATGCAAATATAGCCAAAGCCATTTATATTACGTTGAATCAAGTGTAAAAAAGAAATTTCTACGATTGAATATAATTTCTTAGATGAAAAAATTGGTAAGAGACTACTTGATTTTTGTTCTAATTTCATAAGTTCCTACTTGGATTTTTTCAGTTTTTTATCCTTTATATTAACTAATAGGGCAAATTTGCTGGTTCTCTTAAGTTGTTAAAAGCCAGTAAAGTCTTTTTTTTTACCCCCTCAATAAACAATCTTAAACCGGTCCCAATCCATGCCCACATTGAATTTTTTACGAAAGCTATCCAACTCATTCAGGCTGATGCTTTCTTCGATGATGGCTTCTTCGCCCGATTTGGCCTGGGCTATGATTTGGCCTTTGGGGTCGATCAGGCAGGAATCCCCGGCATAGTCAATACCAAGTCCATCTGTGCCTATCCTGTTAACGCCTAAAACATAAGCCTGGTTTTCGATGGCACGGGCTATCAACAATTGTTTCCAGGGCAGGGTGCGCACAGCAGGCCAGTTGGCCACAAAAATCATGAAATCATATTCGAAATGCCCATTGTCGTATGTGTTTTTGCACCATACGGGGAAACGCAGGTCGTAACAAACAAGGGGGCGTATATTCCAGCCTTTCAAGCGGGTAAGCAAATGCCCATCGCCCGGGCTGATGCGTTCATGTTCGCCACCCATACGAAAAACATGGCGTTTGTTGTAAAGCCGATGGCTGCCATCGGGCCGCATCCATATCAGGCTGTTATGGTATTCCTCACCACTTTCCATCAGCATGCTGGCGCAAATAACCGCACCCGTTTCAACGGCTTTATGTTGCAACCATTTAAAGCTGCTGCCATCGGGCTTTTCGGCCCATTTTCGCGGATCAACCGGAAAACCGGTATTAAAGGTTTCGGGCAGCACGATTAAATCGGGCTGGGTTTTCAGGCTTGCTATCAACCTGCTGAAATGCAACTGGTTGGCCTTGCTGTCTTCCCAGTGCAAGCGAGTCTGTACAAAGGCAATTTTTAAATCTTGCATAATATGTTGATTGCTTTGTCGAGTGTTTTTTCAGTTTTGGCAAAACAAAAACGTAGCAGATGCTGGTTGAATTTATTGTGGTAAAAGGGCGAAACCGGCACTGCGGCTATTTTGTGTTCCTTCACCAGCCATTCGGCAAACTCCATCTCCGGCATTTGACTGATACGGCTGTAATTAAGCAATTGAAAATAGGTGCCAAAACAAGGAACTACATCAAAACGTGAACCGGATAAGCCTTTTGCAAAATAATCGCGTTTTTGCTGATAAAAAGCCCCCAGGCTTTCATAATTGCCCGCATCGCCCAAAAAGTCTGCAATGGCATATTGAATGGGTGTATTGCTGGCGAAAATCACAAATTGGTGCAATTTACGATATTCTGCCATTAGGTTGGCAGGGGCCATTATAAATCCTGTTTTCCAGCCTGTTGCATGGAATGTTTTGCCAAAGGAACCCACCACGAGGCTCCGCGAAAGCAGGCCGGGCAGCTCGCAGGCACTGTAATGCTTCTTGCCATCAAAAATGAGGTGCTCATAAACTTCATCGCTTAAAACGATTATATCCGAATCGCGTGTAAGGTTGTCGAGCCGGTGCAGGTCGTAGCCATCGATCAGGCTGCCGCTGGGGTTGTGCGGGCTGTTGATGATGATCATCCGGGTGCGGTTGGAGATGGATCGTGTAACTTCATCCCAGTCGATGCGGAAATCGGGGGCTTTCAGGGCAATGTGCTTGACCAGGCCTCCACACGCGCGCACCGACGGGGCATAGCTGTCGTAGGCCGGTTCAAAAATAATCACCTCATCGCTTTCCTTAACAAATGCCGATATAGCTGTATTGAGTGCTTGAGTAGCACCTGCAGTGATGTTGATTTCGTTTTGCCAGTCGTAGTCAATGCCATAGCTCAGTTTCACTTTGGCTGCGATGGCCTGGCGCAAAGCCGGCACACCCGGCATGGGGGCATATTGATTGTAACCCTTTTTCATATAGTGTGTTACGCGATCAATCAATCTTTCATCA
>CAYTUA010000041.1:0-3317 GCA_964440855.1 uncultured Lentimicrobiaceae bacterium | reverse complement strand
AATACGCTTGCCTTTTTTCTCGTAGCCTAATTGCCGCAGCGCGATACCAATTTTCTCGGGGCTGAGCTCGGCCAGCGAATCGCGGCCGGCCAGTCGCTTTTCTTTAAACAGTACCATGAGCTCGGTTGGGGTCATCCACATGCCATCGTGCCCGTTCATTGGCCTGGTAAAGTTGGCTTCAATAATTTGCACGGCGTTGGTTTCAATCATAAAGCGTTCGTTAAACTCTGAGAACTCAAAGAAATCCTTTGGCTGCCATTTGTATTTGAACCCGCCTTTAAACAGGGTGTAGGCTTCGGCCCACATTTGGTTAACATCTACGGTTTGCATGATGCGGTCGTACTCAATGCTTTCAATATGTATGCACGCAAAGCGGCGGGTGCCCAGGCCGGGAAAAAGGAAGCCTTTATTGCGGCCGGTTTTGTTGTTGGTGGTAAACATGGCGTTGGCAATGCGGGGCTTGCGAACCGGGAAAGGATCATGGCGCTCCTTAACATCTATCTCCACAGCGCTCATGGTGCTTTTAAAAGTTTCGGCGGTGAAGTGGTTCAAACCCAAAAACTCATCAAACAGCACTATGAAATTTTCGGTAAACGATTGGCGGATGTTGAAACCGTTTTTTTCGCGGTCGGACCTTACAAACATCATTTTTAACGGCTCCGGACAAAGCCAGTTGCAGATGGTGGTTTTGCCGGTGCCTTCTTCTTCCTGTATAAGGCCCAGGGCAACCTCGTTTTGTTGTTCGCGCAGGCTGCAGGCCACCGATGCCACCATCCATTTGCGGAATACCTGGGCGAGGCGTTTCTGGTAATAATCGGGTCCTACGCGGTCGGCATAGTTAACAGCTTTGATCATGGAGCAGAACATATCAATGTGCGAAACGCCTTTGTAGGCATCGGCGATGCTGTAGAAGTATTCGGTAATGGGATCGTAGGCTTCAATTTGGTTGGGCGAGTTGATGATCTTGCGCAGGATGCTGTCGCTCACGGCTATTTCGTTTTCCTGCAGGTGCAGGCTGATATCATCGAGTGAGGGCGGGAAAATGTATTTCTTGGTTTTGCTCACGATCTCCTTCTGGCTTTGTTTGAACCGGTTGATGCGGATCTCGTAGTGCTCGTTCAAGAAATCAATGATCTGCCTCACCTTGTTGCTCTTTAAGGTGCTGATGCCGGTGTTGGTTATTCTGAGGTCGCGGATTTTGGTCATAGTTTTATTGTGTTGCTGTGATGCGGTGATGCTGTAGGGTTGTCATACGGCGATGAAGAGTTGGGGTGAGTTTTGTAAGGTTTCAACCATTTTATTGTAAGCTGTTATTTTTGAATGGTATTCATGGTATTCATTCTTAATCATTGTAACCCATTCTTTACGAAAATGTGTAAAGCAAAAATCAACTACAGTATTTTGAAAATCTTTCGATGGACCATATTTATTGTCAATATAGCGTTCTAAACGATTTTCATCGTATAATGAAGATAAATTCACTTCATAATCACCAATATTGAAAATTGTTTGATAATCAGAAATATTAGGAGTATCTTTTTTTAAAACATTTTTTAAAAAATATTTAAAGAGAATATTATCATCACGTACTACACTTAAATAAACATAAGTAGTAATATCAGTAGGATGCCATTTAATACCTGGAATTAAGAACTTATTTAAGTCATTGCCGTTTTGGAAAATAATCCATTCTTTTACAACTCCCAGTTTATTAAAATTAATAATTGAATTATGAAAGCCGTCATATACTTTACCCCAAACAGGATAAATAATATTGTAATCATCATCATGGAGTTTTGAAGTGTAAAGCTGGTTGAATACAGCTTTTGTCATTTGCTTGTTTCCGATCCTTACAACCCTAAGTTCTGCAACCAGAGTAGAGATTGTTGGTGATTTAATTTCGTTTTTCATGATAAATTAAGATTTAATTAATTCTACTGTGTTCTATGTGTCTATTGTGGTTAATCCGGCTGTTCAATACGGTAAATCATCCCTGGGTTCTTCTGCGCCATCGGGTACGTAATCAAAAAACTGGGTAAGATCGGGGCTGTATTTGCAGAAGGGTTTGCCGAGCCTGCCGTTGCGGTTTTTGGCTGTGATCAGCATCATGATCCCTTCAAGTGAGTTGCCCTGATCGTCCTGGGTTATATCGTAATACTCGGGGCGGTATGGGAATATTACCATATCGGCGTCCTGCTCAATGGCGCCCGATTCTCTCAGGTCTGCCAACTGTGGCTGCTTGTGCCCTGTGCGTGATTCAACCGCACGGCTTAACTGGCAGAGAAGCATTACCGGGATCTTCAGTTCTTTTGCCAACAGCTTCAGCGCTCTGGACATTTCGGCCACTTCGCGCTCGCGGTTCTTAAAGTTGCCATAACCTTTTTGTTCCTGTATCTCTATCAACTGCAGGTAGTCAATCACCACCATATCGCACTCTCCCTTGCGGCGCTTGGCGCGGCTTATGGTGCTGATGTGTTTGATGTTTACCCTGGCGCTGTCGTCAATGTAAATGGGGAGCGTTTCAAGCTCTTTGCGGGCGGTGCAATATGCTTGCATTTCTTCATCCGATATCTGGCCTGTTTTCAGGTTGTCGGGATTTATGCCCCCGTAGCTGCACACAAGGCGATCGGCTAAAGAAATATCATCCATTTCGAGCGAGAAGAACAGGGTTTTCTTACCGGATTTTGCTGCCGATTTTGTAAAAAGATTAAGGGCAACTGCAGTTTTACCCATGCCAGGGCGGCCTGCTACAATGATCAGCTCGCCGGGTTTCCATCCGTTTGTGATGCGGTTGAGATCAACAATGCCGGTTTTAATACCGGTCATTTGGCCGGTATCTTTCATTTTTATCCTGCGCTCAACTTCTTCGGCATGCTCTTTCATTACAGTAAGCATGCTTTTTTCTGATCGCCGGCCGGCTAGAAGGTTGTCGATGGTTTCGGTGGCATATACGTATGCCATAACAGCTTCGTCATAATCATTTTCATAGGAGAGCTGAACTACCTGACTGGAAAGCCTGATCATTTCGCGCTGAACGTAATTTTGATAAATGATCATGGCATGAAACTGAATATTGACTCCCGATGATACCCTGTTTGTAAGTTGGGTAATATAGTAAGGCCCTCCAACCATATCGAGCTCACCGGTTGTTTTAAGGTGGTCGGTAACAGTTAAGATATCAATTGGATTTGCCTTTGCCGATAATGCTTCAATGGTTTTATAAATAATTTGGTGCACTTCTTTGTAAAAGCATTCGGGTGTGAGAATGTAGCCAATGGTTTCGTAGGCATTGTGTTCGAGCATGCATGCCCCCAGTA
>CAYTUA010000040.1:0-3050 GCA_964440855.1 uncultured Lentimicrobiaceae bacterium | reverse complement strand
AGGTCGTTGTCTATGGTTTTGGGCACATGCAGGTTTTGGATTTTTATTTTATTCTCAGCCAGGAATTTAGAAATGCGGTTGGCGGTAGAGGCTGTGTCGTCGCCGCCAATGGTAACCAGTAGTTTTACGTTATTTAAGGTGAAAAACCGTGTCGAAAATTCACTGTCCTTCGGTTTGTGCCGACTCATCCGCAAGGCCGATCCACCTTGTTTTTGAATGTCATCAGCAAAAGTAAAGTCAAAGTCGAGAATTTCCGGTTGTTCAGCAAAGAGGCTTTTATAGCCGCCGTGCAGGCCAATAACACGGTAACCCGATTTTAAAAAAGTTTTTGCCACAGTGCTGATTACAGTGTTTATCCCCGGGGCTGGTCCGCCTCCACATAAAATTGCAATTGATTCCTGCATGGTTTGATTTTATTTTAAATTTTAGCTTGCAAAGATAGCAAACTGCCCAAAAGCTTGTTATCCTATAATTTGAATTTCTCTAAATCATTAATTTTAAGCTGTAAGCATTTGGTAATGTTGTTAAAGGCAAGTTAAAAGCTAAGTGATTTCTTGATTGAAAAGCTGGTTATGTAAAAATGCATAAATTTGGGGCCTCAACTAATGAAAAATTATCATGACTATGCAACAATTAAAATTAGCCGGAAAATTACTTGTTTTCCTATTTCTTTTTCAATCAACTATTTGGTTGTCAGCTCAAACAGAAACCAATGTGGCTGCTTTAACAGCATTTGCCACTGAAGCTGAGCAGGAATGGAACCAAATGACCCTTCGTGCAGAAAACTATGCTGCTGAACACAACATTCCTTTGCGGAGGGAGCTTGAGGACGGCACCATCATTCAATTGGTGGATGTGGTGGACGGTCAGCCTGTTTTCTTTCAAACCTTTAATCTTGGGGCAGCACATACCACCCGAGCCAGCCATTTGTGGGAAGGTGGCAGCATGGGCCTGAATGTATCGGGCAACGGCTATGATAAAATTGGTATTTGGGATGGAGGGCGTGTACGCAACACCCATCAGGAGTTTAACAATACAGGCGTTGCCCGTATTATTTTAGGTGATGGAGCTGCAAGCTTCTCATCCCATGCAACGCATGTGGCAGGAACCATCATTGCCGGAGGGGTTAGCTCCGAGGCAAAAGGCATGATTCATGCCGGACAGTTAAGAACCCACGATTGGAACAACCACTGGAACGAAATAGCCAGCGCAGCGGCAGCAGGCATGGAAATCTCGAATCACTCCTGGGGATATACCACAGGCTGGAACTGGAATGGCAGTACCTGGGTTTGGACAGGCAATTCAGGTGTTTCGCCTGTTGAAGATTACCAGTTTGGTTTTTATGGCAGCAATTCCCGCCAAATGGATGTTATTGCCTTTAACGCGCCCTATCATCTTATTGTGGTAGCTGCGGGCAACGACAGGGGTGAGGGTCCTTCGGATGCAGGACAACCCGGCGTTCCTGAAAAAGATGGCGGTGAGGATGGTTTTGATTGTATTGATGCTTTTGGAACTGCTAAAAATACCCTGGCTGTTGGTAATATCAGGGAAATTCTCGATTATCAGGATCCAAGTCAAGCCATTATGAACAACTCAAGCAGCTGGGGACCATCAGACGATGGCCGTATCAAACCCGACCTGGTAGCAAAAGGTACGGATACCTATTCCAGCGCATCAGCAAGTAATACAGCTTACGAAACATCAACTGGAACCAGCATGGCGTCTCCAAACGCCGCAGGAACACTTGCTCAGTTGCAAATTCTCTATCAGGAAATGAACAATGGCCAACCTATGCTTGCTGCCACGCTTAAAGGCCTTGCCATTCACACGGCTGATGAAGCTGGTCCGCATCCCGGCCCTGACTATATGTTTGGATGGGGATTGTTGAATGCCAAAGCTGCCGCTGCCGTGATACTTGATAATGCAGGACAACTTGCCATTGATGAGCTTGTTTTGGCTTCTAATGATATGTACGAGCGCGAAGTGGAAGTTTTGGGAGGCAGCCCGCTGAAGGTCACTATCAGTTGGACTGATCAGCCAGGCATTGCGCAATCGCCCAGTTTGAACCCACGTACACCTCACTTGCGAAATGACCTCGACTTGGTAGTAATGGGACCAGGTGGCACGCCTTATTATCCATGGAAAAAAGATTACGAAAACCCTGCCGAACCGGCAACAAATGACTCAAAAAACAGTGTGGACAATGTAGAGGTTGTTTTTATTCCCGAAGCTGAAGCCGGAACTTATACAATCTTAGTTGACCATGACGGACCTCTTGTTGGCAACCAGCAAGCTTATTCTCTCATAATTTCAGGGATTGATGATTACACTGAAATGGCTGAGTGTTCAGAAGGATGGGACATAGTAGATTTTGATCCAGAGAATGTTTTGCTGAATCAATTGCTGCAATGGAAGCCGGGAAATTTTGCCGCTTCATACGATGTTTATTTTGGAACTGACGGCAATGGAACCCAAACCCCTACAAATATTATGAATGGTGAAAATGTAACAAAACCCTATTTCCGACATCATATGGAGCCTTCCACTACCTATTACCTAAAGGTGGTTCCAAGAAACAATATGGGAGCCAATGCCGATTGTGATGTGATTTGGGAGTTTACAACCATGGATGCCATTGATGATTATCCTTTCCTTACCAATGTGGAAGATGCAACACTACCTAAATTACCTGATTACTGGCAAGCCTGGAACTACTCTCCTCATTGGAACCTCAATTGGGAAAGTACCAATTTAACGGCTGCAGTTGGTTCAAAATCTATGGTTGTGATGACAACAGGTGGCCAATCGCGTACCTTTAACAACTGGCTTGTGTCGCCACCCATACAGGTTGATGCTGCCAGAGAATATTTGGTAAGTTTCAGCTATCGTGGATTCCTGCCAAGTTCGCCCGAACGCTTCAGTCTTTATTGGGGATTGAAGGCCGACACCACCGATCTGGTAAATAAAGCATTGGAAGTACAAGGCATCAATGTGAATGCATGGCGTTCAGAAACTGCTTTGTTAGTGCCTGAGCATGATGGCTATATCTT
>CAYTUA010000039.1:0-2863 GCA_964440855.1 uncultured Lentimicrobiaceae bacterium | reverse complement strand
CTGGTCACTACTTTAACTGGTATGTTTTTGCGGCCGCCACTTTTGATTGCCATTGCCACAGCCAAAGTGGCAAAGATTCCTTTCACCATGCTCGACGGCCCCAATCCTTGGCACGATAAGCTGCGTGCCATTCATTGGAATGAGGCAGGGGCGTATTGGTTGATAGGCAGCAACGAAGGCCTGTACAAAGCACGTGAGGATTTTTCGGGTTTGCTGATGCCTTTTAGAAACCAACCACCCCTATCGGTGATGGGCATCAATGTGCTGGAATATATTGGGCAGGATACCTATCTGGTAGGTTCCTTCAATGGCCTGTTCCTGTGGCAAGCCCAAAGTGGCTATCTGCGGGATTATTTGACGGGTGAGATTCCCAAACAGGTGTCCCATGCAGGCTCTCCAATCGGTAAATTTATGATTGCCGGCATGATTAATTTACCCGGCAAACCGCTTGTTTTTGATTATGATAAAGGCTTGATGGGGCCGCATGAAATTCCCATGCCTCTGCAAATAAGTCAAACACCCATGCCTTTGTGGAATTTTGCCCTTGAGGTGCATACAGCCAGGATATTTCAGTCGCTCACAGGGAGTCTGTATATTTTGATCATCCCCCTGTTTGGTCTGGCAACATTGCTCATATTAATCTCAGGTATCATTGTGTGGCTGAAACCCTATCTGCGTAAACGGTCGCGCACCAAACACAAATGATTATTCAGAACAATTCTAAATTAGACTGTTGGGTTGTTTTTATTTGCAAGATGAGCTACAACTTAGTATTTTTGTACAATATTTAAAGAAATTAAATACTGAATTACCTAAATAGATTTCAGCATGAAGCAACTGATAAATAAGCTTATTCCCCCGCAGCAATGGCGCATGCCGGTTGTAATACTTATGGGGGCTATTGTTGGTTTAGGGATCTATGCAGCCTATTCCAGCCGGGCACTTTCCTATTTATCTGATTCGCCCGAAACTTGCGTAAATTGCCATATCATGGCGCCGCAATACGCTACCTGGACGCACAGCTCGCACCGCGAAGTGGCCACTTGCAATGATTGCCATGTGCCACAGGACAATATTTTCCGCACGTATTATTTCAAGGCGATGGACGGCGCACGACATGCTACTATGTTCACCCTCAGGCTGGAGCCGCAGAATATTTTTATTCATCAGGCGGGCATCAATGTGGTGCAGGAAAATTGTGTGCGATGCCATTCCACCCTGATCACCGATTCCAAACTGTTGACACAAACAGAATCTTTTCACCACAAGTTTGAAGACCGACTGTGTTGGGACTGTCACCGTGAGGTGCCCCATGGCAGGGTAAAGAGCCTGTCGAGTACACCCTATGCACGGGTGCCGTTGCCATCATCTCCTGTGCCGGACTGGCTCAAAAAAATGACCAAATAATTGAAATCCAAATCACATAAAACTTTACTTAATATGAACGCAACCGAAAACAAAAAAAGAAGTCCCTGGGTCAATTGGATCCTTTTTGCGCTCACTTTGGTGGTGGTTTTTGCACTGGGTCTGCTGGTGTCGTCCATTACCGAGCGCCGGGCCGAAGCCATCTTTGCTTATGCCCCCAAGGTAAAACTCGATGAATTTGAACCACGCAATGAGGTATGGGGCCAAAACCATCCCTGGCAGTATGAATCCTACCGCAAAACGCAGCAAAGCGATTTCCGCACACCCCACGGTGGCAATGCTGAACTTGATATGCTTGGAGAGCATCCTGAATTGGTTGTGCTTTGGGCAGGTTACTCTTTTTCAAAAGATTACAACCAAGGTAGGGGACACTCCCACGCTATTGAGGACACACGAAACACTTTGCGCACAGGTGGTCCCATGGCTCCTGACGTGGGCATGCCCAGCACCTGCTGGACCTGCAAAAGTCCTGATGTGCCCCGTATGATGAACCAAATGGGTGTGGGCGAGTTTTATAACTCCACTTGGGCTGCTTTGGGCGATGAAATCCACAACTCCATCGGCTGTGCCGATTGCCACAATCCCGAAACCATGGACCTGGCCATTTCAAGGCCCGGTTTAATCGAAGCCTATGAAGTGATGGGAAAGGACATCAATCAGGCAACCCACCAGGAAATGCGCTCACTTGTTTGCGCCCAGTGCCATGTGGAATATTATTTTGATAAAAAGTACCCGGGTTCCGAAGGGGCCAACTACTTGGTTTTTCCCTGGCACAAAGGAAAAGGGGCGGAAGATATGCTGGCTTATTTTGATGAAATTGGTTTCTCTGACTGGACCCATGCTGTTAGCAAAGCACCTATGGTGAAAGTGCAACATCCCGATTATGAGCTGTATGCGCATGGTATTCATGCGGAAAGGGGCGTAAGTTGTGCCGATTGCCATATGCCTTATGTGAGCGAAGGTGGCTTGAAGTATTCAAACCACCATGTGACTTCGCCTTTGAAGTACGTTTCACAGGCCTGTCAAACCTGTCACCGCGAAAGTGAATCCACGCTTATGAAAAACGTATTCGACCGACAGGATAAAATCGCTGAAGTGCGCAAACAAGCCGAAATTCAGCTAGTGAGGGCGCATGTGGAAGCCAAAGCTGCCTGGGATGCCGGTGCTACTGAAACTGAGATGAAAGACATTTTGTACAAGATCAGGGCGGCGCAATGGTATTGGGACTTTATTGCTGCCTCGCATGGTGGCTCCTTCCACGCACCCGTCGAAAGTGGCCGCATCCTCGGTAAGGCTGTAAACACAGCACAGGAAGCCCGTGTGATGCTGGCACGTGTGTTGGCTACCAAAGGTATTACCAGCGAAATTCCTTACCCGGATATCTCCACCAAAGCCAAAGCCCAGGAGTTTATTGGCCTCGATATGGAAAAATTAAGGA
>CAYTUA010000038.1:0-17316 GCA_964440855.1 uncultured Lentimicrobiaceae bacterium | reverse complement strand
CCTTTCTTAATAATTATCTATAATGAATTGATTTAAAATTAAATCGTGGTCAATGCCGGGCAAAATTAAACAATTTATGTGAAAAAATTAACAATGAGTTAGTCGGGAATTGAATTATTTTTGCGCCATGATTATTATAGATAATACGGTTGTTTCAGAGGATTTTCTTAAGGCGCTGTTCGTTTGTAATTTGCCTCGTTGCAAGGGTGATTGTTGTGTAAAAGGGGATGCTGGTGCCCCTTTGGAAGAGTCAGAGATCAGCCTTCTGGAAGACAACCTGGATAGGATAAAACCATTTATGGTCGAACGCGGGATAGCAGTAGTAGAACATTCCGGGGTTTTTGATTATGACGAAAACGGTAATTTTGTAACACCTTTGATTAGTGACAAGGAATGTGCGTTTGCCGGATTTCATGAGAACGGCGTAAGTTATTGTACAATTGAAAAGGCATTCGAAGCAGGAAAAAGCAGCTTTCGAAAGCCAGTTAGCTGCCACCTTTATCCTGTTCGTCTTGCTGAAAAAGATGGTTTTATCCATATTAATTACCATCGTTGGAGCATTTGTGTGCCGGCCATTCGCAAGGGTGAGGCATCAGGTGTGCCTCTTTACAGGTTCTTAAAAGAAGCCCTTATTCGTCGCTTTGGTGCAGCATGGTATGCTAAGCTTGATAAGGAAGCAAGATCAAAAGGGTATTAAGTTGAACACAAAAAAGCCTCCTGATTATTTTTCAGGAGGCTTTACCAAGGTTCAACCAACACAAAATTACTATGGTATGAAATAAAAAGAACGACTGGGAGGGGGACTCCCTGGTTTAGAATGTTTTATAATCTGCGGCAAATGAACTTACAATGGCAGAAGTATCGAATGGTATATCGTCAATAAATTTTTCTTGCTCCATTTTGAATGATTTTTTCAGGGGGTCAGCATCAGTGATTTGTTCTACTATCTGCTCTGTGTCCACCGAAATGTCATTGATACATGTTTCTTCGGCCAACTCAAATTCAACTGTCATGGCTTTGTTGAGCATCACTTCGTTCGCCACATGATGAGTATTGAATGGAATATCAGCTATGAAGCTTTCAGCAATCATTGTATAGTTTACTTCGTCAGCTTTGAGCGAGAACGTGGTTGCGATCAGGGTTGCGCTTATGAGTGTGATTATCTTTTTCATGGTTTTAAGTATTTAATATTCGTGTTTTGATAATAGGATTATCAATAGACATGCCAAAAAACATAAACTTTTGTTTATAAGCATAATAAATACTATTAAGGGCAGGATTAAGACTGGAGAAAGTGTACGACATTCAACAGTTTTTGTTCGCTTGCGAACAATTAAATCAGCTTTATTCAGCTATTGGTTCGATGAGCGTACGGGGTATGGTAAGGGTAATACTTTTGCCAATGGCTTCGATGCGGATAACCAACCTGAATTTACCTTGATACCGTATTAATCTGCCAATTAAGCCTTCCATTTGCCCGTGCTTTACACGCACAAGTTGCCCCTCGTTGAGCAGGATGTTTTCGTCAGGCACATACTCTTTTTCATTCAGGTAATACCGAATGGCCTCAATCTGTTCAGGCGGAATGGGCACTGCTTTTCTTTCAAAGCTTACAAAACGGATTGCACCTGGAAGGGCAAGCACATTAAACAGGTCTTTGATTGGTATATGAACAAAAATGTAACTTCTAAAAAGAGGCTCAATTACTTTTTTCTTGCGATCGCTCCACTGTTTTATCTTTGTAATTAATGGGAGATAAGCTTCAAAACCAGCATGTTCAAGTTCAATATAAACTTTTTTTTCGGTTTTTGATTTTGTATAGAGTGCATACCATTTTTTTTCGTCCATACATATGGAGGATTATCAGTCGTAAAATGCGAAGACGTTAAAAACTAATGACAGAATATTATGGCTTCTAAACCTTATTTAACAGGCGTTTAAAGAAACCAGGTTTTTTATCCTGGGCTTCGTCGGTATAATATCCGTACCCATAACCATATCCGTAGCCATAACCGTAGCCATAACCGTAGCCATACCCATATCCATATCCATATCCTCCACCAGCTTTCACATCATTTACAAGGATACTCATTGGAATACTCCGGTCTTCAATGTCCTTAATGATTTGCTCGAAAATCTTTTTATGAGTATAGCCCTGACGGACAATAAATAGGTTAATATCAGTATGTTTCATTAACAGATAAGCGTCAGTTACCAGACCAACAGGTGGGGTGTCAATGATAATATAATCGTAGCGTTCGCGCAATTCGTTGAACAAAACTTTACATTTATCAGAAGCAATAAGTTCTGCCGGGTTAGGAGGTACAGGCCCTGCCATAATCAGGTCGAAGTTGTCCACTTTACCTGAGGGTTGTATAATTTCATCAAGGCTGTGCTTGTTGATCAGGTAGGTGCTGAGTCCGTTGGTATTCGAAAGGCCAAAGTCCTGATAAATTTTTGGTTTTCTTAAGTCGAAGCCAAGCAACACCGTTTTTTTACCGTACATGGCATAAATGCTGGCCAGGTTAATGGACACAAAAGTTTTACCCGCACTGACCATATCAGCTGTAATCAGGATGACACTTTTTTCCTTGCCCTGCATCAAATACTCAATATTTGTACGGGCTGAGCGGAACGATTCGGCTATGGAAGACTTGGGCGAGTCGGCCACTACAAGCTGAGAATCTTTTTGGGAGTGCATGATCTGACCAATAATGGGAAGCTTGGTAGCTTTTTCAATGTCCTTTCGGTCAATTATTTTATCATTCAGGTAATCGCGCCCTAACACATAGCCAACGGGGATAAGTAAACCCAGTAATAAAGCAATTGCATAGTTTAAGCTCTTTTTTGGGAAAACCATATTATCGATAGACGGAATGGCAGGATCAATCACCTCATTATCAGGAAGATTGCTGGCCTTTGTAATTTGTGCCTCAGCCCTTTTCTGCATCAGGAAGGTATAGATGGCATCATTGAGCTGAAATTTACGTTGGTAACCCAAAAGCAGGCGTTGGGTAAGTGGCAGGGTATTCAATTGTTTCTCAAGTTCAGCAATTCTCTTGTTGATATCTTTCAGGGCCATATCCGAATTGCGGATAATGTTGTTGATGTTTTCCAAAAGTGTCCTTTTGGTTGTGATTATTTGCGAGTCGATACTGATTACCAAGGGGTGTTTGTCTGTAGATGACAGCATTTGCTCAGCTTTTTGCGACGAAAGGTTGACTAGTTCCTGCACCAAGCGGTTCAATAAGGGATCCTCAATGCCCATGGCACTGGGGGCAACCAATTTATCAAAATCATCCAGATTGGCTTGCACATAGGATTGCAGGCTTCGGTAATACTGTCCCTTGACAAGTAATTCTGCCTTTTGCTTCTCCAAATCTTTTAGAAATTCATAAACCTGCTCTGATTGAAAATCAATATTCATCAACTCATTTTTGGTTTGAAAATCCTGCAGATTGATTTCCGCTTTGGTAAGAGAGTCTTGTATATCGATTAACTGGTTATCTATAAAGTTGATGGTATTTTCGGCAATTTGATTTTTTTTCTCCAGACTTCTCTGCAAATAAATCTCTACCAGTTTATTTAAAAAGTCCGATGATTTTTCCTTAATGTTGCCTCGCAGGGAGATGTCAAGGATAGAAGCTTCGCGGTTGATGGGTTCAATCTTAAAACCACGCATTACACGCAGCAAAGAAGCGTAATCATTTATGACAAAACTGTATTTCTTTTGTGAATCTTCCTCCTTGTCATAACTATTGTTAAGGGTGATTCTGAATTTATTCAAGCCATTATCAACCCACTCACCAAGCAAATGGGTGCCTGATGTTTGTACCCTTTCGGTTTTTTCTCCCGTATTATCAGCATCCCGAAAGTCATAGAAGCTGATATTCTCACCTTCGGCTTCTATACGGTAATTATTATTGTCTAAAAATGCAATAGAGTAAGACAATGATACAGCCTGCGGTTGGTCAAAATCAATTTCAACAGTAAAGGGAGCGTTACGGTATAGTTCCTTGCTGATAAACCCTTCATCCAGAAAATAGGAGACCTCAAATCCAAGATCTCTTATTACACGATCGCTCAGTGAATACGACATCAAGATGCCAATTTCGTTTTGCAGGTTTTGCTGCCCGCTTAAACCAAACCCAATTAAAGCTGAAGGGTCGAGTTGGCTTTTGTCGTCTTTTACCAATACCGTTGTTTTAACCTCGTAAATGGGTTTGGTGTATTTGTTAAACAGAAATGCAACCAGCAGGGCGATGAATATTGAGATGGCGAAGAGGTACCAAAACCTGGTAAACTTGAAAAACAGTGCTTTCAGGTCAATGGTTTCTTCTTGTTGGTAGGCTTGAAAATTCTCCACAGCTATGTTTTTTATCGAGTTACAAAATTGAGTGTAAGTATAAGGGTTGAAATGGCAGAAAAGACCACGGCATAGGGAAAGTTAGCAAAAGTAAACTGCTTGCCGGCCAGTGGTTTAATATAGATGATGTCGTTGGGTTTTAAATAGTAAAAATCCGATGACAAAATGCTGTTGGAAGCCAGATTAACCGTATGGGTTTCTGAACCGTTTTTGGATTGACGAATTATGATTACTTCCTCACGATTGGCGAAATCTGCTAAATCACCAGCCATTGAAACTGCCTGGAAAATATTAATTTCCGATTGGTAAACTTTGTATTGGCCGGGTCGGCGCACCTCACCCAGCATGGTCAGGTTGAAGTTAACCAACTTGACAATAAGCACGGTTTCTTTCAGGTAATCATCAAGAATTAGCTGAATCTGGGCTTTTACTTGTTCTGTGTTCAGGTTTTGCACAAGTATTTCACCCGCGAGTGGAAACTCGATAGTTCCTTTCTCACTGACCGTATAACTGTTCAAGTAAATACTTTGGTCATTTATATTGGCCCCACCAACTCTTCCTTCCAAAGGGTTAAAGAGGTTGGAGGTGCGTTCGTCAAGGCTTACTACCTTAATATACAGGTTGTCGCCAGGCTGAATGAGGTAGGTCGTTGTCCTTTCGTTCAGAAAATAGCTTGTTGTATCACCTGTAGCTGTTGGTTGTAGATAGAGCATTTTTCGCTGGGGGACACATGAAGCTATCATGACCCCGAACAATATCAATAAAAATATTGATTTGTAGGAAGTTAGTTGAGTTTTTTTCATGGATAAATATTTATACGCAAAGGTAAAAATGGTCGTGGTTGATGCGCGCAAAATTACGTTTTTTTTTATTGGTACAAAATTTTATTAAGATAACAACCTGATTATAGCCAGAACATTGCTTTAATGAGATTGAATACAACCCATTCCGGGCTTTTACTTACTTTTGCAAACAATTGAATATGGTCAATATCTTAAGTGAATAAATGTTATGACAAAATTGTTCAGAGGGATTTTTTTTGTATTGATTACCACAACCGTTTTGTATAATTGCTCCCCGCAAAGTGTTTATGATGAAACCATTGGTTTTGATAGTTTGATATGGAACCGTTTCAACACCATTGAGATGGAAGTGCCTGTTCAAGCAGATGAAAAGGGATATAATTTTATGGTTATCCTACATCACAATGATGATTATTCCTTTGATTTTATCAGAATGAATATAACTTTTTATATGCCTGGGGGTGGTATGCGTTCGCGCGACTACCAATTCAAACTGCAGGATGAGCTAGGAAATTGGCTGGGAGAGCCTGCCAATGGTTTTCATCAGATAGAGTTACCGCTATTGAACGGGCTAAAGTTTTCTGAAGATGGTATTTGCAAAGTCCGCATCGAAAACAAGATGATAAAATTCAATACCATAGGGGTGAAAAGCCTAGGACTTGTCGTGAAAAAGGCAAAATAATCATTTGCGGGAACTGGCGCAAGACTATCGTGTAGTTATTACTACTGGCTTTTTATAATGCCTTACCTGACCGTCAAGGTCAAACAATTCTACGAAGACAACATAAATTCCTACAGGCAACCTGCTGCCATCTTCGCCTCTGCCATCCCAACTAACAACACCTTCCTGTGATGCAAGCATGCTTTTTACCAGATGCCTCACTTGCTGGCCCGACCCACTAAAAACATATATATTGAGGGTGTAGCCAGCTTTGTCAAATTTAAAACCAATTGAGGTAAGGTCATCAAATCCATCGCCATCAGGGGAGAATATTTCAGGTTCAATTATTATTTCGTCATCAAATATAGGTAAATCAGCATATACGGAATTTTGGTATCCAGGTGTTCCAAAGCCAACAGTTTCCGCAGCTGAGTGCCAATTGGTAAGATCTGCAGCTGGTCGGTTATAATGGATTCGCTCAAGAGAAACTCCTTTAACACTGTTCAATAGAGGATGGTGCATGTTCTCGGCATAAGTAAACACATCGAGCACGGGGCCTGCTTTTGATTTAAGCATCACCGTACCACCAGCATTGGGGTAAGAGGGGAATGAAGCCATCTGCACAAAAAGCTCCGGTGCCGGGCTAAAATACAAATCTGTAACCTTCGAAATATCTGTTGTCAGCACCGTATAAGTGTTGGGTAGCATAAGCAAGCTTGTTGTTGTGATAGCGCGCAAAGTGGTGTCAGGAGGATTGGGGGGTGTTTGCCTCACGGCTGCCAGACAAACTTGTTCCAGGTCAATGATTTTATCCGACCGGTTGTAAATTTCAACCCATTCGGTACCGTTGCTATAGGGATTAAAAAGGATTTCGTTGATGACAATATCCTCTGCCAGCGGTGGGCTGGGAATACCAAAAGGAATTTGGGTGTCGGGCGCTACGGCAATGCCTGCACAATTCAATAAGCTTTCAGAAAACGCCAAAGAATAAATGATGCCTGTGCTGAACGGCTGATCAAAAACCAGCTCAACAAAAACAGGGTCTGCCGGATTGGTCACGGCTTGCGTTGGACTTGCTCCTCCCGGATTGAGTGTATAGCTATCTGTCTGTCCCAGGCTAATGAGGTCCATTTGTTGGTCAAACCATACTTGTAAAATATTGTCTGTTAACACACGGATTCTATCAGGTTTGGGAGGCAATGCATTTGGGGCATCTACTGAGTTAATAGCACCAGGTGTGCCTCCTCGCGAATCAGTGGCTGCAAGCCAGTTGTTTGTCCCACCACATGGGTTGCTGGGGTCAATTTGTTCCAACGACCATCCACCTTCTTTCTTATCGCTGTCGCGATACCAGGCATCCGTATAACTTACGGATGAAATTTCTACACCAAGTTTATTTAGCAAGCGCAAACTCGCGCCAGAGTTGGCTAATTGAAAACTGCTAAAGCCAAAATACGACCCATAGGGTTCCAGTTCGGCTTGTGCATCTTGATGGCCAAGGATTACAAAGCCATTGGGCGCAATTTCAATCTGGCCAATAAGCCGCTCGCCGGTGCCAATCAGTAGTGTCCAGCCATCCAGGCTTATGGGCAGGCTGGTGTTGTTATACAGCTCAACATACTCCCATTCGGGCAAACCTACAACAGGTGTTGGATCGGCCATTATTTCGTTGATAACCACATCCGTTGGCTGGGCTTCATAATAACTGAAATCGATTGCTGTTTCCTGCATCTGGTTACCCGACAGGTCAGTAAGGTTGTTTATTGTTAATGAATAGATTTCTCCAAGCTCAAATGCTGTTTGAAACTGAAGCCTCACCATAGCAGCGTTGTCGCCATAACCTGCTTCAGTGGGGTTGCCTATCCCATCACTAACAGAGTAATTGGAAATATTTTCAACAGTTTGCTGGTTGAGTGCCTCGTCAAAGAAAAGTTCAATGGTAAATGGATCTGTTGCATTGCCCGACAGTAATTGAGGCGGGTCGGTGTCTATTTCCTCAGGACCAACATACACATTATCATAAAACATCCTGTTGCTATTGCTTACGGTATATTGGGAAAAGAATCCAAAATAACCTCCGGGTTGGAAGCTGTTGTCGGTGGCTGAGGCTTCAAAACCGAACAAACCACTGCCTGTGGGATCAGCAAATATGCTCCACTCGCCTTGTGCACTCCGTACAACTTTTACGGTGATCTCAAAAGCAGTGGCGACCAAACCGGGGGTACCCCGTGCCAGACTTGTAAGTTGTGTTCCTTGTTTTTTGAATAACTCTATGGGGTCGTTGGCGAGTGCCTCACCAAAACGTAAAAAGTACCCATTCAGAGCTTCATTCAGGTTTGGGTTATTGCTTATGAGGTAAACATCACTATAATTGCTGCCGGAAGGGCTGAAATTTAATTTAATCCAAAACCGCCATTCAACAGCACCAGAGATGCTATAAGGTGTTGAAAGCCAAGCCGAACCAGCATCGGTGTCGTTAAGCTGCAATTGAAAACTGCTATTCACAATATATTTTTCTGCCGTACCGGTCCAGCTGGGGTTGTTTGTAAAATCGCCATCGCTGAAATCATCTGAAATCTGGGCGCTGAGCAGCATTGGAATTAAAAGGAAAAGGGAAAAAAGGTGCTTCATTTTTTATATTTTTGCAGCAGTTTGACAGGCTGTAAATGTATAAAAAACTTTAAATAGTCGGAGATGAAATTATCAGTTGTAGGCGCTACCGGCTTGGTTGGCCAAACCATGCTAAAGGTTTTGGAGCAAACTTCATTTCCGTGTACAAGCCTTTTAGCAGTTGCTTCCGCATCATCTGTTGGTAAAGAAGTACTTTTCAAAGGCAAAGCAATAAAAATAATCAGCATAGAAGATGCGATTGACCAGAAACCTGATTTGGCTTTGTTTTCGGCTGGAAGTGATGTTTCGAAGCATTGGGCACCTCTTTTTGCCGCACAAAATACTTATGTGATTGATAACAGTTCTGCCTGGCGCTCCTATCCCGATATTCCATTGGTGGTTCCGGAGGTTAATCCTGAAGCTTTGCACAAAGGAAGCCTGATAATTGCAAATCCAAACTGTTCTACTATTCAATTGGTTGTGGCGTTGGCTCCGATTCATAAACAGTATAAAGTCAAGCGACTTGTGATTTCTACTTACCAGTCGGTGACAGGCTCGGGCTACAAGGGGATCAATCAACTTGTGCAGGAGCAACAAAACAAAATCGTTGAAAAGCCTGCTTATCCGCATCCCATCCATCTGAACCTGATCCCACATGGGGGAACATTTGATGAATGTTTTTATACGACGGAGGAAAGAAAATTAGAGGTTGAAACCCGAAAAATACTTTCTTCACCAGAGATAGCTATAACAGCAACGGTTGTGCGTGTCCCTGTTGTTGGCGGGCATTCCATGGCAGTGAATATTGAAACCGAAAAGCCTTTCGAAATGGAAGAAATTCGCCAACTTTTGGCAAACAGCCCGGGAATTAAGATGGAAGACATTCCTGATGCCAACATTTACCCCATGCCACTGTATGCACAGGGCAAAGATGATGTGTTTGTGGGCAGGGTCAGGCGCGATGCTACCATTGCCAATGGTTTAAACATGTGGATTGTTGCTGATAATTTGCGCAAAGGTGCTGCCACCAATGCGGTTCAGATTGCCAACTATCTTTTGCAAAATAACTTACTAGCCCGATAATTGAAGTGAAAATATACAACAACATAAAAGATTTCAAAAAAGTACCGCATGCCATTGTTACCATTGGCACCTTCGATGGGGTTCATTTAGGCCATCAGGCAATTTTCAAAAAAATGAAGGAAGCTGCCAATGCTGACGGTGGAGAAACGGTGGTGATCACTTTTCACCCCCATCCCCGTTTGGTGTTGCAGATAGATAGCTCCAACCTACGCTTTATTAATACCCAAGCCAGAAAAATTGAACTTTTAAAAGAGGCTGGCATTGACAACCTTATCATTATTCAATTTACCAAAGCATTTTCACGTATCAGCTCAGAAGCATTTATACGCGATTATATTGTTGATAAAATTGCACCTGCCCGATTGGTCATTGGATATGACCACCACTTTGGAAAAAACCGCATGGGCGATTTCAGGAGGCTTTATGATCTGGGGCACAAGCTGGGTTTTAAAGTGGACCGTATTGCTGCTCAGGATGTCGAGAATATTGCAGTGAGTTCTACTAAAATAAGAAAGGCACTCGATACCGGTGATGTAAAAAAAGCCAACCGCCTGTTGGGATACGCCTATTCTCTTACCGGAAAAGTCATTCGTGGCAACGAACTGGGGCGGACAATTGGTTTTCCAACAGCGAATATTCAGGTTGACAATGTTTATAAGCTAATCACCAATCCTGGTGTGTATGCCTGTTTTGCCGAATGGCAGGGCAAGGTTTATCAAGGCATGGGCAATATTGGATATCGACCGACTATTCAGCCGGGTGAGCTGACTATAGAGGTGCATATTTTTGATTTTGAGGCTGATTTATACGATCAGGAGATAACCATACGCTTTATTGACCGCATTCGGGATGAGCAAAAATTTGATAGCATTGCTGATTTGCGCCAACAATTGCTGCATGACCGGGAAACGGCACTCAATTTGCTGAAAAACGAACTTAATTAGCAACTTGACTTTCAAAGACTTCATGTTAAGGGTGCTTTATTGGCCTTGCCAGAATTCAAAAATTTCTCCTAAATTTGTCCCAATAAGATATTTTAACAACTAAATTTTATCAATATGAAGAAAACGTTCAATTTCCTTGCCCTTTCAATGGCCCTTTTGTTGGTGCCGGTGAGTGCTTTTACATGCACCAACTACCTGGTTACCAAAGGTGCATCTGTTGATGGTTCCACCATGATTACTTATGCCGCCGACTCGCATGTGTTGTATGGTGAACTTTATCACTGGCCGGCTGGTGAACACGCCAAAGGCACCATGATGGATGTGTATGAATGGGACACAGGAAAATATCTTGGAAAGATACAGCAGGCACCACGCACTTACAATGTGGTTGGCAATATGAATGAGTTTCAGGTGGCAATTGGTGAGACCACCTATGGGGGGCGTCCGGAGTTGGTTGATACCACCGGCATTATTGATTATGGAAGCTTGATATACATCACATTGCAACGTGCACGCTCGGCCCGCGAAGCCATACAAATTATGGCCGAATTGGTGGAGGAATACGGATACTACAGCAGTGGGGAATCGTTTAGCATTGCCGACAAGGACGAAGTATGGTATATGGAACTGATAGGTAAGGGCACAAACATGACCTACGACCGTCGCAGCAAAACCAATACCAATGCCAACAAGGGTGCAGTATGGGTGGCTTTACGTATCCCTGATGGCTACGTTAGTGGCCATGCCAATCAGGCACGCATAACAACCTTTCCTCTGGCAGATGGAAAATACGCTATTACTTCCAATGAGTTTGACAAAATAAACCAACCAGACATCCGTACCATATACTCCCACGATGTAATCAGCTTTGCACGTGAAAAAGGCTATTATGTGGGCGAAGACAAAAATTTCAGTTTTTCTGACACCTATGCACCTGTATCTTTTGGTGGGGCGCGCTTTTGCGAAATAAGGGTTTGGACTATGTTCAACCGCATTACCGACGGCATGGATGCCCACTGGGATTATGTGAAAGGAAATATCAAACGCGAAGAACAGTTTGCTGATGGCACACCCAACCCCAATGATTATGCCACCAATCGCATGCCGCTTTGGGTGAAACCCGAAAAGAAAATATCGCCCAACGACATGATGATGTTTATGCGCGATTATTTGCAAGACACTGAATTGGATATGCGTAACGATTTGGGTGCCGGCCCTTATGCTGTACCTTATCGTTGGCGTCCGCTTACTTTCGAAATTGATGGAGTGGAATATGTTAACGAAAGGGCAACAGCTACACAACAAACAGGTTTTTCTTTTGTTTCGCAATCACGCAACTGGTTACCCGATCCCATTGGTGGTATTATTTGGTGGGGTGTTGATGATGCCAATGCTTGTGTGTATATGCCTATGTACAGCAGCATTACAACCATTCCTCACAACTTTGAGGTAGGCAATGGTGCTATGATGGAGTGGTCCGAAACCTCCGGTTTTTGGCTGTTCAACCAGGTTTCAAACTTTGCCTATACACGCTACAGCCACATCCAGCCTGACGTGGAGATTGTTCGTGATGGTCTCGAAAAAATGTTTCTTGACCGCACTTCAGCTGTTGATGCTGCTGCATTGAAATTATATGAAGCAAACCCTGCTCAAGCCATTGCTTATCTCACTGATTATAGCAACGATCAGGCTTCGCGCACCTTCAATACGTATAAAAAACTCTATCAGCACCTTTTTTTGAAGTATATGGATGGCAACATTAAATACAAAGTTGAAGGCCAGCAAAACCCAAAGGTTGAATTTCCGGGTTATAGCGAAGAGTTTCTGCGCCGTTTGGTGAAGGAATCAGGCGACAAACTCAAAGTAATAGAAGAAGAATAAGACGAATTCATTTTAAAAAAAAGGCCGAAGTGTGGTAAGCTCCATTCTTCGGCCTTTTTTTTAATGCTTTACTGCACAACAATTTTCCTTGCTTCTGCCTCCTCAACAATGAGGGGGTAAAAATAACCCGATCCAAAATCCTTATCGAGGGCAAGTGTACCTTCTATAACAACCTGGTCGCCAACCGAAACCTGATCGAGGGTGGTAACGGTGAGGTCGAAACTGCTGCCTTCGCCAGTGCCGTCCTGTATATGTACCCAGTTTCGGTTCATAATACCTGGGTTGTAGCGCGTTACTTCGCCCACTATTTTTACACGCTGATTGTTATATTTTTCTTTTTCAGCATAAAGTTCTGCAATAGTAATACTGCCTTCACGGGGGGCAATGCTGATTTCTTTTTTAGGCGAAACAGGCTTCATGTCTCCATGTGGCGAAGCAGCTGACTCCATAGGCTTTTGTCCTTGTGCTGGTATGGGGCTCAGGCTGAGATCACTTACAAAAAATACTTTATCAAAAGTGCGGTCGAGGTCTTTGCTGTAAAAGTTGTTCATTTCCATCGCACTTGAATAGTGATAAGTTATTCCCGGCTTGGCATCCATCAAGGCTACTGCCATCCAATAAGTTGAGCCATTTTCTTTCACCTTGATGTAGGTATATGAAGAGGCTTGGATTACTTCCTGGGCCTTTACCTCCCGGCTATTGGGGTCAACTTCATAATACACTTTCTCGGGCCCTGATTGGCAAGAAACAATAAATAGACTTGAAAATAAGAAGAAAACTAAGTTTTTCATAGGTAATTGTGATTGTATAGTTAATAGAAACAAGCCTCAAAAATAGCGTGTTTTTTTATGACAGATAGCATGATTTTTATAACACCCTCAGATGCAGTGATTAGCTTTTTGCAAGCGTAAAGGCAAAAGTAGTACCCTGGCCCAGTTTGCTGCGCACAGTGATGGTTTGATTGTGGGCTTCAATGATGTGTTTTACTATGGCCAATCCCAAGCCTGTTCCACCTTGGTCGCGCGATCGTCCTTTGTCAGTGCGATAGAAACGTTCAAACACACGAGGCATATTTTCTTCGCTGATTCCCGGCCCATTGTCCTTTATTTCAATTAAGAAGTTTTTGTCCATGTCAAAAAAACGGATCAAAATTTTGTTGTGATCTTTATCGCCATATTTTATGGCATTTTCAATCAGGTTGATCAGCACTTGGCGAATCCTTTTTTTGTCGGCCTTTATTATAACCGGCTTATCAAATTGGTTTTCAACAGTAATAGTGGCGTTGTTTTTTCTGGCCTTCATTTCCAGGAATTCTACCACATCACGACTGAGTTCGGCAATATCAAAGCGTTGCATGATAAGCTTTAACTCACCTGATTCGAGTTTTGAAATTTCTTCGAGGTCTTCAACAATGGCTATCAGCCTGTTTATACTTCTTTCGGTTCGGAGCAAATATTCTTTATTGATTGTTTCGTCTTCGAGTCCCCCATCAAGCAGGGTGAGTACATACCCCTGAATGTTGAAGATGGGTGTTTTTAACTCATGCGACACATTGCCAAGGAATTCGCGACGATAAGCCGCCATCTTTTTAAGCTCCTCAATTTCAGTTCGCTGATGAGCACCCCACTCCAAAACAGATTCATTAACTGATTCCAGGGATTCAGTTCGGTCCACTTTGCTGGCCTTACTCGAACGAAAGTCGTGTATTGTTTTGTAAATAAGCTTAATCTTCTGATAAATGAAACGTTCAATGGCATATTTGCTCAAATAATAGGAGAAGGCAAATAACACACCTGATAAGGAAATGATTAGCCAAAGTGGTGCAATGCTATATACCAACCACAGAAACAGAAGGAGCAGAGCAAAAAATGCTGCGGTAAAGGATGCGATATATAAGGAGGCACTTCGGGTTTCAGAAAACCGATTGGTCATAATGGTTTACATTTCAAATTTGTAGCCAACACCTTTTACAGTCCTGATATTCTCGATGCCTATTTTTTCGCGGATTTTTCTAACGTGCACATCTATGGTTCGGTCGCCTACGATTACATTATCCCCCCAGATTTTTGAAAAAATCTCTTCACGGGTAAAAACCTTATTGGGTTTGGAAACAAGCAGCCTCAGCAGCTCGAATTCTTTTTTTGGCAAGATGATTTCTTCACCTTTGTTAAACACAACATAACGCTCAGAATCGATGACAAAGTCTTTGTAGGATACATTTTCACTGTCAGTGTTTTCGTTTTGGTAGCGTCTGAGCAGGGCCTGCACTTTACTTATCAGTAATTTTGGCTTGATCGGTTTGGTGATATAATCATCGGCACCAGCATCAAAACCTGCAATTTGAGAATACTCTTCACCCCGAGCGGTCAAAAATATTACGAGGGTGTTCTTAAGGGCAGGAATTTGTTTTATTTCTTGGCAAGTGGCAATACCATCCATTTCGGGCATCATCACATCCAAAACGATCAGGTGTGGCATCTCCTCAACCGCTTTGGCAATAGCATCTTTTCCATTGGATGCGGTGTTGACAATAAAACCCTCACGCCTAAGGTTATAGCTTAAAAATTCGAGAACATCTTTTTCATCATCAACTAACAAAATTTTGTATTTGATGTTGTCCATGAACGATATATTTAGGTTTACATTTAAGGGCTAAAAATAGAATTTTTATCGAAGCCACAATGATTTGCAATGTAATTTTTAGGTTATTTTTTTTCGGAATCAATCCATGGATATATCCTCCAAAGTGCGCCCTTTTGTTTCGGTTACAAAACGGCGTACCATCCAAAAGGCGATCAACCCAAAAGCAGCGTATATTCCGTAAGACACACCCAATCCTATTGAGGCAAGCATCAACGGGAACGAAATCGTAATCAGAAAATTTGACCCCCACTGCACCAATCCGGCAATGGCCAGGGCGGCACCACGGAATTTATTGGGAAACATTTCACCCAACATGACCCACATAACAGGGCCCCAGGTGAATGCAAAAAAAGCAATATAACCATTGGCTGCCAGCAAGGCCAGCAGACCGCTTTGCCCCGACAGCTCAATCCCGCCATCGTCATTGCGCGCTCCAAAGGCAAAAACCAGGGCCAGTAAACCCAGCATAACCATTTGCCCCAATGCCCCAATCATCAGCAAGGGCTTGCGGCCAACCCTGTCAACCAATGCAATGGCAACGAAAGTAAACAGCACATTCACCGATCCGCTAATCACATTGGTAAGCAAGGCATCTGCCTCGGTAAATCCGGCTGCCTGCCACAACACAGCTCCATAATAGAAAACAACATTGATACCGGTAAACTGTTGCAAGGCTGCCAAACCCATGCCTATCCACACAATGGGATGGATTTTTCCCGAAACACGGTTGATGATATCCGTAAACTTTGGTTTGCGCTCCCGTATTACGGTAAGTTTTATTTCCTCTACTTGTTTGCTTGCTGTTTCGGTATTGGTAAAACTGGCTAGAATTTTCAGGGCTTTATCATCTTTTCCTAAAGCAACGAGAAACCGTGGCGATTCGGGGATGAAAAGCAAGGCGAGCAGAAAAATACCTGCCGGGATAATCTCCATCCAAAACATCCACTGCCAGGCGCCAAAGCCCCACCAAAGCAGTTCGGATGAGCCACCGGCAGCTTTGGCAATATTATAATTTGAAAAAAACGCCATGAACAATCCCAGAACAATGGCAAGTTGTTGCAACGAAATCAAACGGCCACGGATATGAGGAGGTGCAATTTCGCCAATATAAGCCGGTGCGATGATGCTTGCAGCACCTACCGCCAAACCACCCAGAATGCGATACAAAACAAACTCCATCGAACCATCCGAGGCCCCTGAACCCCATGCGCTTATTAGGAATGCTGCAGCAGCAATTAACAAGGTGTATTTGCGTCCGATCTTATCGGCCAGATTTCCGGCAAAAAACGCACCGGCTGCACAACCCAGCAACATAGAGGCAATATTAAAACCTGTACCAATTTCATCCGAATCAAAGGCTTGCTGCAGGGCGCCTACTGTCCCATTGATCACGCCACTGTCATATCCAAAAAGGAATCCGCCCAGGGCAGCCACCGACGAAAGGAAAATGATACGGGCAAAGTTAACCTGCCCCCCATTTTGGTCTGCTAATTGATTGTTTTTCATAATAGGTGGTTTGTAATTGATAGGGGCAAATGTAAAGGATTCATATCAATTTTCATTGCCAAACTTCATTTTTTAATTCCTGAAAGCTGCTAATGAGCAATTGGAGACCCCTGTTCTGAAAACTAAAGTTGAGAATTTTTTGTTTATAAATTCCTCAATGTTTATTTTTGGCCAATAATCCCACAACATGAAAAAAATCCTTGCATTCATAATCTGCTTTTTGTTTTTTGGTTATTCATTAGTTGCTCAGCAATTTACTGGAGGTATTATGGGGGGGCTGGCTGCAACTACTGTGGCCGGCGACCGCTCAGGGGGCTACAATAAATTAGGCTTGTATGGCGGGGCTTATGTTAACTTAATGGTTAACCAGCACAGCAATCTGCAAATGGAATTGGCTTTTTTTCAAAAAGGAGCCCAGAGCAGGCAAAACCCGGACCAAACTATTTTGAGCCAGTACCGTCTGCGCCTCAGTTATGTTGAGTTGCCCTTTGTGTATCAGTATCGATTTGGGCCGTTGCGTGCTGAGGCGGGTATTTCCTTCGATTTTTTAATCGGGCATACGGAGGAAGTCAATTACCAATATGTTGACCGTGATATCTGGAAAGGAATGACTTTTAATTCCATTTTGGGCGTTAAATATGACCTTACGCAAAAAATCACCCTCAGCTTACGTAAGACAAACTCAATCAATTCGATACACCGGGGCACTTACACAGGCAATGTGTGGCGCTTTTTCAGAAAAAACATGGGCGCCTTTAATGATGCCTACCTATTGTCGGTTTACTACAGGCTGTAAATATTCAGCCTATTTCCATTTAA
>CAYTUA010000037.1:0-5577 GCA_964440855.1 uncultured Lentimicrobiaceae bacterium | reverse complement strand
CCGCTGGTGTCGTAGTAGTTTTGAACAAATGCCTTGATAACTGTTGTTGTAGAGCCTATGGTTGAAACATCTACTATTTCGATTGGGCGTCCGATGGTTTTTTTCCACTCGAGCAGTGGTTCTAAAGCTTCCATATAGGGGCCATGACTGATAACGAGCATATTGCCCTCTTCATCAAGGATGTTGCGGTTGCTATCATCAAAATTGATAAAGTGATGGGCATAAATACTTTTAAACTCACGTTCCAATTTCATGATATCGTTGGTTCGTGAAAATTGGTTTTCGCCACCCATTCCATCACTATACATCTCGATAACAAGCTCAGTGTAAACGCGCAATGTTTTAGTCACAGGATTGTAAGCAAAAGGAAAAACAGTCATGGCTTGTCCCCTGTAATCACGTAGGATATATGCTTCCTGGATTTCGGATTGTGCTATGGGGAAGAATGCGTTTGTTTCATAAGCCTCTCCATAAGTAAACGGAACTGTTTCCGGATCGGTTTGCCTTGAGAAATTACCTTTTGACGGGGCAATTTCCATGTTTGGAATATCCGTGTAGGTAGATTCCAAAACCCGCACCTTCATCAATGCAAGATCAGGAATGATGGCCGAAACAGCATACAGTGGCAGATCGGGGGCTCCGGCTTCGAGCATGGATACCATCTCAGGTACGCTTATGGTATATTCCCTGCCATTGGGCGTGGTTACGGGTGTCATATAAAACCCGTCAATATTAAACTTCACGACGATGCTTTCGTCTGATGATTGCAGTAACTCTTGCTGAATGGGCGTTGGTGTATCAGACCTGAGACCATTCCATTGCTGCGCGAACAGGCTGGCAGCAAACATAAAAATTACTGTGAAAATGGTAATGAATTTTTTCATTTGAGGTGTTGATATAATGAATAAAACTGTGCCCAAATTTCGTAAAAAAAATTCAGACACAGTTTCATCGGTTAATTATTTAACATTAGTTTATAACTATCTTCTTCACAATCACATCGTTGGATGTGTTCACGCGTAGGTAGTAAATGCCTTTGGCATAGCCAGAAACATCGAGGCTTTGGTAAATTCTGCCAGAAAGCTTTCCGAGTGCTTTGCTGTGCATCACTTGGCCCTGGTAGTTGAGCAAATGATAGGTGATATCTTCGCTGTGGCCGGTCAGGTTGATGTTAACAACCGAGTTGGCCGGATTGGGTCGTACGGTAATGCTCACTTCTTCGAACATATCTTCGATATAAGTGCAGGGGTCGAAGGTTACTTCAATCTGGTCTTCAATTGTACAGCCGTTTTCATCTGTAACGGTAACATGGTAAACCTGTGTGCCAAATCCAATACCGGTGGTGTCCACATTAATAACAGCTGTAGTTTCGCCATGAGGTTCCCAGTGATATGACACTGCATTGTGTACAGTGGCATCCAGCTGCAGTTCAAAGGGCGCGCACAAAATGGTATCGTTGCCCAATTCAATTGTTGCAACTTCATGCACAAACACTGTAACTTCGCCTTCGACAATGTTTTCGCCGTCATCCACTGTCACTGTATAAGTTGTCGTTTCTGTAGGACTTGCCATTGGATTGGGGATGTTGGGATCGTTCAGGCTTTCGGCAGGTGCCCAGCTGCAGGCGTAATTACCTGTTCCGCCTTCGGCATTGGCACTGAGTTGTGTTTCGCCTTCGCCACAAATCATTTCGGGATCGGCAGTTGGGCCAACTGACAATGGTAAAGCCTCCATTTGGCAGCTGATTTCAGCTTCCCATCCGGGCTTTGTTACTGATCCATCCGAAGTGAACTTAAAGGTAAGGGCTCCTGCGTCGTTGGTAGCTAACACAGTTCCAGGGCTGGATGTCCCGTGGAAGGGGCTTCCTGTAATTTGAGGTGACATGGAATTGGGGCCATCATAGATATAAAGGTAGTCGTATCCTGATTCGGTTTCGAACGACAAGAAGTTTACCTCAACTTTTGCATTGTTGAATCCTGGCATGAATGTCATTGTGAAAGATTCATTATTGCCATATTCACCGGTTGCACCGCCCGAATCGTAGAATAAGCCAACGCAGGTGGTTATGCTGCCGTTTGACATGAGGTATTCAGGAATTAAACCTACTACAATGCTAACATTTTGCTCAGCAGTGTATAGGTTGTCTGGACCACCTTCAGCGTCCACATCCAAATATACAGGATAGCCAATGGAACATGTTTCGTCTGCTGTCACACTGAATTCAATTTCAGCACTTTGTCCTGCTTCAAGTGAGCTTACTGCCACATCTTCTGTATTCACTATTAACATATCGTCACCTGAGTTCAGGTAAGCAGTAATATCAGCGATATCACTTGAACCATTATTCTGAATGGTAAGAATGGCCATTCCTGTTTCACCCGGATCCAATATGCCATCGCCATTACCAAATTCGCTGTCATCAATTTCAACTTCGGCAAGTATTTCGATAACTGGTGCGTTAACTGTAATACGCAGGTTGGATGTCCATGTATCCGATCCATCGGTTACTTCCAGCTGGAAGTTTGCCTGGTGCTGGTCAGGAACAAAATCAGCAATTACAAAGTTAAAGGCATCCTCCATGGTAGCAGTTTCGCCATCCAGGATGGGGCCAAAGTTTTGATTGTCAGCGCCTGTGAGGGTAACATACTCATCCGTGCCGGTAACTGTGGCAATAGCATCTGCTGATGGGTCGGCGCCCACATTCTTCAAAGTAACGTGCAGGCTGATTTCTTCGCTGTAGTCGGCCAGGCCGTTGTCATTGCCATCACTGTCGTTCACCTCAAAACTGTCGAGCACCACATAAGGGCCTTCGAGGGCGGCAGCTGGCACCTGTGTCATATAGGGTATATGTTGTGGTTTGGTCACAACAATATCAACCATGCCTGAACCGAGAATTGGTTCAATAGGAACTTCTACTTCGCCTGAAATGCCCACGAGGGCAGCCCCATGCAATTCACCATCTTTAGAAATGGCGACATAAGATCCCGGAAGGGCTTCAACAAGGTAAGTGTCCATGCCGATAGGAACGATGGGCATATGGGCCACATCATTTGCAGCACCTTGGGTGTTGTAGGTAACGATGGAAGGGTCACCCAAAACATTGTAGGCTTGCCAGTAATAAAGTGGACTTGAATGGCTGGGATAGTTTTGAATGTCAACTTCGGTAACAGCCAGGTTTCCAACAAAAACAATACCGCTGGCCGAAACGTAATCGCTTACAAAAGGGCCATCATAAGCTCCCCAGCTGGTTTCTTCATAGGTGGGTACATAACCATTGTTGTCGCCCTGTATGGGGAATGCCCCAACAGCCCAGTAAAAATCTTCGAACCAATAAGAGTTTGGAGAGGAGCCAATATAAGCAACTGCACCTTTATTGGGAGCCCTTGAAAAAGCCTCTCCAATGCACTCACCATACCCAAAGTCAGCTGAAAGGCAGCAGTTTCCAATGGCCAGGGGATATTGGCCTTCATTAACGAACTGGTAAACTTGTGCAATGCTGAGTGATGGGTCGCCCCAAACGCCCTGGCTGCAGTGGGCTGTATAGTTGATATAACTTACAGCAATTTTTTCCGGTGAATAACAGCCTGTGTAGGGGCTTGTTAAATAAGCAAATACATCGGTATAACCATTGGCTTCATTCCAATAATTATTGGTTCCGTAATGAACAGTCGGTTGGCCTACGCGTGGGTTCCAGGTGCCATCGGCTCCTGCAATCAATGTACTCTTGTCAAGGAAAGAAGGGTCAGCAAACTCATATTTTTCATAATAAAGGGTTTTGTCAATTTGCGCTGTCAGGTGTGCAGGGCTGGTGGCCGAAAACCTGCCGTAATACATTTCGGGGAAATAGTCGCCATCGACGCTACCATAATAGAGGTCGGTCATTTTGCCTGAGGATGAACCCATGGTAGCCGGAATTTGTGGGGTGTCGCCTACGAGTAACACAAAGCTTGGTGCCGGGTTTTCAGGTGTGGCGTTGTTGTATTGGCCATGGATATAACCCTGGATTTGGTTATAGGATGTGCCAATTTCGTCTGTATAGGCTACGGTAACGGAAAAGCCTTTCATGGTTTTCCATTCAATAAATTCCTGCAGTTCGTCTTCAAACATGCGATCCGAAACGATCAGGTATCTTACCGGATAGGTGGTCAAATCAGGATGGTTTGGATATTCGCGGCCGGTATTGTTCAGCAGGCTTTTGCTGATGGGCTCGAAGTAAGGTGAATAGGTTGAAGCCTTCACGTAGTCAGTAAGAGCTTCATCTACATTGGTATAACTTACTTCAACTTCGATGTCGTTATACACCCTGATGATGCCTTTTACGGGGTTGTATGAAACGGGGGCAACAGTCAGGCGGGCGATGCGATAAGACCGCATAACACCAAGTACTTCAATTTGCGCCATTTCATGGGTGATAAATTCATCCCTGTTGTAGATGTTTTCGTCGTATTCGAAGACTACATCGCTGGCATCCATATCCTTGCGCAAAGAAGGCTGAACTGGCATGATCTTGTGTGCGATGCCAAAGTCGGACAACTTGTATTCGTTGACCGTATAATTTTTAACCTGCACATGTACGTCTGCACCAAAAGGAATTTCGATCAATTGTTTGGATGCAGGCAGTTTAGGTGTGCCAAGGGCTCCGGTCGAATAAGTTCCCGGGATGGAAATCTCATTGAAAAGTCCTTTTTCAGCTTCAACACCAAAGGTGGTGATTCCCTGGAAGCTGAACGTGGCTTCCAGTTTTTGCATATTGTCTTTCATGACGTCAACAGAAGTGGAAGCCCTGTTAAGCTCAATGGCAAATTGTTGGCCATATGCTTGAACGCCAAAAAGCAAGCCTGTAAACAATACGAGGCCTGCTGTTATCATCCTGCGAATGGATGACGACAGAGAGTAATGATTTTTCATTGTGAAGTTAGGTTTATTAAAAAAGACCAATTTATGTGTTTTCCATTTTGCGATCAAACAAAAGTACATTTTTTATTATAAAGCGAATCCAACTGTATCGATTTAGGAGTAGTGTTGAAATAGTAAACATGTATATGTATCACTATCATAGTCAATATAATACATGTAAAAAACCTAATCAATACGCTGTTGATGGAAGTAAATTTAGAATGAATCTAAATTCGGTTGTAAAAATAACCGCAAATAATGCATACTTTCATTGATCTCAAAGGAAAGTCATAAGCAACTTCAGTGCAGATTCAGGATTTCCGGCAGCTATTTCTTCTTTGGCCTTTTTGATGACTAAGTCGCTGTTATTCAAATAAGAGACATGATCTGGCAATGCCAGGGAGTAGCTTTTTAATTCATCTTCAGCAGGTAGCTTTTCGAGATTGCCCAATTGTCCGAGGTCGTTGCCTGTGAGGTATTTGTTGAAACGGATTTTTTCGGGGAGCATGTCTATTCCAATTCCGCGGCTTGTAAGGGGTTTGGGTACCATAAACTTAGCATCACCCGATGTTCGCACATACCAATCTCCGCCCATGCGGCCTACCAGGTCGATTTTATCAGGGTCTATCAGTTGGTTGCTATCCAAAACAGCATCATCAATATGGGCAAGCAGGATTTCGC
>CAYTUA010000036.1:0-4527 GCA_964440855.1 uncultured Lentimicrobiaceae bacterium | reverse complement strand
CATACTGGATACGCCAGGCCACCAGGATTTTGCTGAAGATACCTTCCGCACGCTTACCGCCGTTGACAGCGTAGTGGTGGTGATTGACGTGGCCAAAGGCGTTGAGCCCCAAACAGAAAAGCTGGTCAAGGTGTGCCGTATGCGCAAAACGCCCATCATGGTGTTTATCAATAAACTTGACCGCCCCGGGAAAGATGCTTTTGAGCTGCTGGATGAGATTGAGCAAAAACTCGATTTGCGTGTTACTCCCTTGAGCTGGCCCATCAATATGGGGCCCGGTTTTAAAGGGGTTTACAATATTTTCGATCGCAGCCTGCACCTGTTCGAACCCTCTAAGCAGTCCATTGAAGAAGGCATCTCCATAGAAAGCCTTCATGATGTTGATCTTGAGGAATATATAGGCAAGGACGCACAGGTTTTGCGCGAAGAAGTCCACCTGGTGGAGGGCGTTTATCCCACTTTTATCCGTCAGGAATATCTTGACGGCGACATCTGTCCGGTGTTTTTTGGCAGTGCCCTCAACAACTTCGGCGTAAGGGAATTGCTGGATTGTTTTATCCGCATTGCCCCCACCCCCATTGGCCGCAAAGCCGAAGAACGACAAGTAAACCCCGAAGAAGACCAGTTTACGGGCTTTGTATTTAAAATCCATGCCAATATGGACCCCAACCACAGGGACCGCATCGCTTTTGTGCGCATCGTTTCGGGGAGGTTCGAGCGCAACAAGCCCTACCAGCATATCCGCCTGAACCGCAAAATGAAATTTGCCAACCCCACCGCCTTTATGGCGCAAAAAAAGTCGGTGGTGGACGAAATGTTCCCCGGCGATATCGTGGGTTTGTACGATTCAGGGAATTTTAAAATAGGCGATACGCTTACCGAAGGCGAGGATTTGCATTACAAAGGCATCCCCAGTTTCTCGCCCGAGCTGTTTCGCTATGTGGAAAACGCTGATCCCTTAAAATCAAAACAATTGGCCAAAGGCCTCGACCAGCTCACGGACGAAGGTGTGGCCCAATTGTTTACCGGCAAGGCCACCGGACGAAAAATTATTGGTACTGTTGGTGCCCTGCAGTTTGAGGTAATACAACACCGCCTGCTGCACGAATACGGTGCCAGCTGCCGCTACGAGCATATTACCCTGCACAAAACGGCTTGGATTACAAGCACCAACAAGGCCATGCTCGAGGATTTCAAGCTGCGCAAGGCTTCATATATCGCCTTAGACAAAGAAGGGCGGGACGTATTCCTGGCCGATTCGGCTTATTCATTGCAGACTGCGCAGGATAAATATCCGGATATTCAGTTTCATTTTACATCGGAGTTTTAGTCGGGTATCGTCATGTTTTGATCAATTTAATGCCCTCAGCCTTTCCTGAATTTTGTGGTTAATAATTTCTCGGTACGACTCTGCTGGAGTCATCAATGGCTTAATTCAGGAATTCGTTTCTTCAGAGTTTACACTATTATCCACTTGTTTGATAATTCTTCATTATGACAGAATACAATTAAATAAAACACAAATTGACAAGCAACTTGGGTAGCTGGTAAATGTGCTTTATCGCTTGACAACATTTTTTGCGATGCACAGCATAGAGCCCCCAAACCCAACCAATCCCAGCGGGATTGTACATTTATAGCAAACAATACCAAGCAACCAACCGACTCCAGCGGAGTCGCATATCTGCCCCATTTCATAGAGCACGAAATCCATCGGATTTTGAGAATCAGACATTTTTTATCATTGGTGTCCGGTTAAAATTTTTGCTTTCAAACCGGGTTTTAAGCAGCAGCCCACAATTTTTCAAAAAATAACGTCCTTCATTCAGGGATTGGCCGTAATTTCGTTGGGTAATCAACCGGTATTGCAGGTTTGTTGTCGATTACCGGCCGAATCAATTATCCGCTAAACCAAATTACAACCCATGCAAAAATCATTTCTCCGATTGCTTGTCAGCACCATGCTGCTTCTTTTTGCCATCAGCAACGCGCAAGCACAAACCAACGACACCGCCACCTACCCCTATTGGGTGGAGATGATGCAAAATCCCGAAGTCAATTTCTTTGACGTACAACGGGCCTTCAATACCTATTGGGAAGGGCGCGAAATTACCAAAGGGAGCGGTTTTAAACCCTATAAACGTTGGGAATATATGATGGCGCAGCGCGTGGCACCCGATGGCACCCGCCCCCCTGCCGACCGCGATATGCAAGCATTTATCGATTATTTTGGTACCGATGGCAACCAACGTGATATGTTAGGGGAATGGGCCCCACTCGGACCATTTACCGTCCCTTCGGGCTACAATGGCTACCGCGGACTGGGCCGGCTCAATGCCATTGCTTTCCATCCCAACGACCCGGAAACCATTTTTTTGGGCGCTCCTTCAGGTGGCCTCTGGGTATCAACTGACCATGGCCAAAACTGGGAAACACATACCGATCACCTGCCAACCCTCGGTGTTTCCGCTATCATCGTTGATGCAGAAGACCCTGACATCATTTTTATCGGCACCGGCGACCGCGATGCAGCCGATGCGCCCGGCCTTGGCGTATGGAAAAGCCTTGATGGCGGCATCAACTGGGAACCCTCCAACAACGGCATGGGAAATGTAACCGTTGGTAGAATGATTGCACACCCCGACGACAATGCCATCATCCTTGCGGCAAGCTCCGGCGGCATCTTTCGCACCGAAAACGCAGGCCTGAGCTGGGAACAATCGCTGGTGGGCAACTTCAAGGACATTGAATTCAAACCCAACGATCCCGATATCGTGTATGCCACCCGTGGTGGTAATTTTTTCCGCTCGGAAGACAATGGCGTGACTTTTACCCAAATCACCAACGGACTGCCCGGTGGCAACAGGGGCGCTATCTCCGTGAGCCCGGCCAACCCCGAAATGGTGTACTTTGTGCTTACCAATGCCGATTCGTACAAAGGGATGTACCGCTCAACAGATGCCGGCCTGTCCTTTAGCGAACGCTCCACCACCCCCAATATCATGAGCTGGGGCTGCAATGGCGGCTCGGGCGGACAGGCCTGGTACGACCTCGATATGGCTGTTGACCCAACCAATGCCGAAGTGGTTTATGTGGGCGGCGTCAACATCTTTAAATCGGTTGACGGCGGCATCAACTGGTTTATTGTAGCCCACTGGTGGGGCGACTGCCAGGTAACGGCTGTGCATGCCGACCTGCATGTGTTCGAATATTCGCCACACAACAACTGGTTGTATGCCGGCAACGACGGAGGCATCTATTGGACAGCCAATGCAGGCACCACCTGGACCGAAATCAGCAATGGGCTGGTTATCAGTCAAGCCTACAAAATTGGGCAGAGCCAAACCATGCGCGATTTTGTGATCAACGGATACCAGGACAATGGCACGTCAGTGATGAACGGAACGGCCTGGATCAGCGTAGGCGGTGGCGATGGCATGGAATGTGCCTACGATCCCACCAACCACCTCTATGCCTATTCGAGCTTGTATTATGGGTCGATCAACAGGGTTTACAACAATTCCAGTCAGGGGCAGATTGCCGGAAACAACGTAAACGGCATCAACGAAAGCGGTGGATGGGTTACGCCTTTCCTGGTCGATCATCAGGACCCCAATACCATGTTTATTGGCTATAAAAATGTTTGGCGCAGCAACAACATCAAGGCAGGCAGCACCAGCAGCGTTAGCTGGACAAAAATATCCGACTGGGGCAACAACGACCTGGAGCAGTTGCGGCAATCGTGGGCCAATGCCAATGTGCTTTACGCTTCGCGGCAGGACAAACTGTACCGCACCACCACCGCCAAAGGCCTGCTGGTGAATTGGACCAATATCTCCGGTTTGTTGCCCACCAGCAACACCATTACGGCCATCGAAACAGACCCCTTTGATGAGGATGTGTTGTATATTGCCCAGCAAGACCGCCTATTCAAATCGTCCAACAAAGGCCAGGAATGGGACGAAATAACCGGAAGTCTTCCTAGTGTAAACATCAACAGCATCGCCTGTTACCGCAACAGCAACGAAGGGCTCTATGTAGGAACTGATATTGGCATCTTTTATAAGGATGCTGAAATGGACGATTGGATGGCCTATGGAAATGGTTTTCCGGCAAGCGGGAAAGTGACCGAAATAGAAATTTTTTACGAAGCTGAAAACCCTTCCGGCGATATGCTGCGGGCCGGCACCTATGGCCGTGGGCTGTGGGAATCGCCCCCTTACTATGGCTATGCCGAAGCCAATTTCAGTGCCAGCACCCCCAACACCTCGGCAGGCTGTGCCATCCATTTCAACGACCTATCCACAGGCGTACCACACAGCTGGCAATGGACTTTTGAGGGGGCCACGCCTTCCACATCCAGCCAGCAGCATCCGCAAGGCATTGTTTATGATGCTGAAGGAAGCTATTCCGTAAGCCTTACTGTGATCAATCCCAACGGCAGCAGCACCCTTACATTGGACGATTATGTAATTGTTGGGCCGGCATCCGCGCCCGAAGCCTTTATTGCGGCCTCCGACTCGGTGG
>CAYTUA010000035.1:0-4623 GCA_964440855.1 uncultured Lentimicrobiaceae bacterium | reverse complement strand
ATGATTATTGACCAGCACCTGGCCCATTGGCGGATACTGTATGAAAAATTTATGAAGCAACTAGCTTCCACCACTTTTGACTCGCAGCAGGAATTGTTTCCACAACCCATTCAATTAAATGCTGTTGACGCTGAAATACTGATAGAACTCAAAGAGGATCTGGCACTTATTGGTTTCAGTATTGAAGAATCCGGGCAGCACTCATTTGTGATACATGGCACACCGGCCGGTTATCCTGGTAATGACCCGGCAGCACTGCTTGAGCGTGTGCTGGAGAACTACAAGCACAACCTTCAGGACCTTCATTTGGATAAAAAGCTTAATTTAGCGCGCTCAATGTCGGTTAACCTGGCCATCAGAGTTGGTAAGCAATTATCTGAATTAGAGATGGCTACGATGGTTGATAGTTTATTTGCCTGCCAGGTAGCTGAAGTGGCACCCGATGGCAGAAAAATCATTGTCTTATTGCCCATTCAGGATTTACAGACACTTTTTAAATAACACAAACAACATAGACCCTAGTTTATAATGACTAATTTCCAGCCTCGAGGTTTTAATGTTTTACCTACTGTTGTTAAGAACCTATTGATTATCAATGGGCTTTTTTTTCTGGCCACCATCGTGCTGGAAATGAATTTTTACATCGACCTGACCAAGATTTTGGGGCTTCATTATGTCGGAGCCAGCGATTTCAAACCCTATCAGTTTGTTACCTATATGTTTATGCATGGAGGTTTATGGCATATTCTATTCAATATGTTCGCTTTGTGGATGTTTGGCAACACATTGGAAAATGTTTGGGGGCCCTCGCGTTTCCTTACTTATTACATGGTCACAGGAATTGGCGCCGGCATTGTTTACATTATCTGGATTCATTTCCAAATGTCGCCAACCTTAAATGACATTAATCAATTTCTTGAAACCAAAGATGTTGCCGCCTTATCCAATTTTACTTCTACCCATACTTTCAGGCTGAATGATACCTCAGGGGAAATATGGCGAAGTTTTCAGGAGTTTCAGAATCATATCCGAATGCTGAATATCAATCCCGACAATGCACAAGCCAAGCAAGGGGCACTTAATTTCCTGGCTGATTACAAGGAATTTTACATGAACCAGTCGGTTGTAGTGGGTGCATCAGGTGGGGTTTTTGGTATTTTGCTCGCTTTTGGTATGATGTTCCCCAACGCCATTATTTACCTCTACTTTGCCATCCCTATCAAAGCCAAGTATTTTGTGATCATCTTCGGCGCATTCGAACTGTTTGAAGGGGTGATGAACCGTCCCGGAAGCAATATTGCCCATTTCGCCCATCTCGGCGGAATGCTCTTTGGCTATGCCTTGATTATGTATTGGAAACGAAAAGGTGTTTTTCGGTAAATTATAAAAAACTATGTATCAGCAGCCACCAAATAATTTTTTAGATGCAGCCAAGGATTTTTTTTCGAAAAAATCTGTGCTGCCTCGCCTGATCATGATCAATGGGGCTATTTTTGTTTTGGTGTATTTCGTAAAGCTGTTTGCCTGGTTTTTTCAGGTACAATCCAATGATTTTCTTTCACCACTTGCCAAATGGCTTGCCGTGCCATCTGCATTTGATAGCCTGGTTGTAAAACCTTGGACCCTATTCACCTATATGTTTCTGCACGAGGGCTTTTTTCATTTGTTTTTCAATATGATAATCCTCTATTTCGGTGGAACCATATTTTTACAATACCTCAGTCAACGAAAACTATTGAGTACTTACATCATAGGTGGTTTAGCCGGTGCCTTGGTGTATATTTTGGCCTACAACTTTTTTCCTGTTTTTGAGCAATCCAAAGGCCTTGCTGTCGCGTTGGGGGCATCGGCATCGGTGCTGGCGATCATGGTTGCAATCGCTACCTATGTGCCACAATATACAGTAAACCTTTTCCTTTTTGGACGGGTAAAACTCAAGTATGTTGCCCTTGTTTTTATTATCATGGATGTTTTCAGCATTATCGGCAACAATCCTGGCGGCCATATTGCCCATCTGGGTGGTGCTTTGTGGGGATTTTTGTACATCTACCTTTACAAAAGAAAGATGGATACTTATCAGCTATTCAACAGCTTTTACAGGCCTAAAATGCGGGTAAAGCACAAGTCCGGTCAATTTGGAGAAAAGCCGGGCAGACCACTTACGGATGATGAATACAACAAGCAAAAACTGGCAACACAACAGCAAATTGACAAAATACTTGACAAAATTGCACAGTCGGGCTACAACAGCCTGAGTAAGCGCGAAAAAGACATGCTCTTCAAGATGAGCAATGGTAAAAAATAGTGGTTTTGACTGTTGAATTCCCCTTCCCGCTTGTAATCCATTTCTTCAGATTTAAGCCAAATGATTAACTTTGTCAAAAAAGAAAATGAAGCTTCAACTGGTTGCTGATTTTAAACCGACCGGGGACCAACCCGAAGCCATTAAACAATTGGTTGAAGGCCTCCAACGTGGCGATAAGGCCCAAACCCTGCTTGGCGTTACAGGTTCAGGAAAGACCTTTACTGTTGCCAATGTGCTGCAAAATGTGAACAGGCCAGCCCTGGTTTTAAGCCACAATAAAACGCTTGCTGCCCAACTTTACGGAGAATTCAAACAGTTTTTTCCCGAAAACGCCGTAGAGTATTTCGTTTCATATTACGATTATTATCAGCCGGAGGCCTTTATTCCAACTACAAATACATACATCGAAAAAGACCTTTCGATAAATGACGAAATAGAAAAACTGCGTTTAAGTACCACTTCATCCTTGCTTTCCGGCAGAAAAGATATCATAGTTGTATCCTCTGTATCATGCATTTACGGTATAGGCAACCCGGATGACTTCACCAACAACATGATATCGCTTGAAGTTGGCCAGAAAATCAGCCGGAATATTTTCCTGCAAACGCTCGTGAATGCGCTATATAGCCGAAACGAGGTGGAACTGACCAGAGGTAAGTTTCGGGTGAAGGGTGATACTGTTGATGTGTTTCCGGCATATACAGATATATGTTTCCGGATACTTTTTTGGGGAGATGAGATTGAGAGCCTTGAAACTTTTGATCCGGTAAACGGCAGGCAAATAGAGCGGTATGAGCAAATGACCATCTATCCAGCCAATATTTTTGTAACCTCCCAAGACAAAATGAAAAGCTCATTGCTCGAAATCCAGGAAGACCTTTTCAGGCAAGTAGCTTATTATAAAGAAATTGGCAAACATGAAGAAGCCAAACGCCTGGAAGACCGCGTGACCTATGATATTGAAATGATGCGCGAGCTGGGCTATTGCAGTGGCATAGAGAATTATTCCAGGTATTTTGATGGCCGAAAACCCGGTTCAAGACCATTCTGCTTGCTAGACTATTTTCCGGACGATTATATCACCATTGTTGACGAAAGCCATGTTACCATTCCACAGATAAGGGCTATGTATGGTGGCGACCGTTCACGGAAACAAACACTGGTTGAATATGGTTTCAGATTGCCATCAGCACTGGATAACAGGCCTTTAAAGTTTGATGAATTTGAAGCCCTAACAGGCCAACTGCTCTATGTAAGTGCCACACCGGCTGATTATGAACTGCAACATTCAGATGGTATAGTTGTGGAACAGCTGATCCGCCCAACAGGTTTACTTGACCCATTAATTGAGGTAAGGTCAAGTAAAACGCAAGTGGACAATTTGTTGGAAGAAATTGAATTGGTGATTGCTTCAGGTGGTAGGGTGTTGGCTACCACACTTACCAAACGCATGGCAGAGGAGCTTAGCAAATACCTGCTGAAGTTAAACATCAAATGCAGGTATATCCATTCGGATATTGAAACCCTTGAGCGGGTTGAAATTATGCGCGGACTGCGATTGGGGCAATTTGATGTGCTGGTTGGAGTGAATCTTTTGCGTGAGGGCCTGGATTTACCGGAAGTAAGCCTGGTTGCCATATTGGATGCCGATAAGGAAGGATTTCTGCGATCAGAACGATCCCTCACACAAACCGCTGGCAGGGCCGCCCGTAATATTAACAGCAAGGTGATTATGTATGCAGAAAAAATCACCGGATCGATGAAAAGGACAATTGACGAAACCAATAGAAGAAGAATTAAACAACTGGCATACAACGAAAAACACAATATAGTTCCACAAAGCATATCAAGGTCAACACAGGCTATTATGGGGCAAACCTCTGTGTTGAATAAGCGGCAAGCGACTGAAAATGAATACAGTCAAGGACATGAATCAACAATGGCTGCTGATCCTGTGTACAAATATATGGGTGCAGATGATTTGCGGAAAGCCATCGCGAAAAGCCGCAAAGCCATGGATGAGGCCGTAAAAGAACTCGATTTTATTGCTGCAGCCCGCTGCCGGGATGAAATTGAAGCTTTACAGCAGTCTTTGGAGAAGCTCATTCAGAAGTAGTATTATAACACGAGAATCAGGAGTATTGATAATGAGATCAATAACTGATATTTGCTTTGAAGGAACTGCTTAATCAAGCAAAGTTATGGGTTGGATATTTACTTTATTAACGTACAGATGTAAATAACTTTCTATTTTTGCAATGAAACAGCAACTTAAATCCCTAAATTTGCGTATTAGTTTACGGAAAAATCAACCTTAC
>CAYTUA010000034.1:0-3909 GCA_964440855.1 uncultured Lentimicrobiaceae bacterium | reverse complement strand
ACGAGGATATCCAAATCAAGCAACTCCCAATGAATACCTTCACCACCGCCAATAAAACGATAGCTTTTTCGCTGTTCATCAGTAGCGTCCCTTAACTCAGGAAACCAATCAACCGGGACTGCCAACTCCCGGCCATCATCCAGTAAAACATACATCTTATCATTGTTGAACCACAATTCGTTGGCACAATTTGATTTATTGACTGTTAAAGTGCTCATACCATTTTTCTTTTAAAAATACCAGATTATTAGCTACTAATTTACGAATTTCAACTAATTCAGCGGATTTAAAACGTTTAGTTTTCACAAGCATCACTGGATCAAGCAAAAATTTCGCTGTTCCATCGCCCTTCTCAATATGGATGTGCATTGGAGAATGGTCATTGATATAGAAAAAAAACCTGTACCCGTTGATCCTTAGAATAGTTGGCATACAAACAGAAATATTTAATAGCAAAGATAATCAAGACAACTAAACCATTCAACACTAAACTAAATAGAAATATCCTTGCGATGGGAATTACCTCGCCCACAAATTATATTTCAGCACACACCAAATGGCCCTGAAGCCGTCTTTCCAGTTTATTTTTTTGCCTTCATCATAGGTGCGGCCATAATAGGAAATGCCCACCTCGTAAATACGAATGCCGGGCACCCGCGAAATTTTGGCCGTCATTTCGGGTTCAATGCCAAAGCGGTTTTCCTTTAATTTGAGTTGTTGGATAGTGGCTGTGCGGAATACCTTATAGCCTGTTTCCATATCCGTCAGGTTGAGGTTGGTAAAGGCGTTGGAAATAATTGTCAGGAACTTGTTGCCTATGGAATGCCAGAAAAACAAAATCCGGTGTGGGTTGCCTCCAACAAAACGCGACCCATACACCACATCGGCCTTATCCTCAAGCAAGGGGGCCAGCAGGTGGGGGTAATCGCGGGGATCGTATTCGTGGTCGGCATCCTGAATGAGCAGAAACTCCCCTTGGGCCGCTGCAATACCCTGACGAATGGCATAGCCTTTTCCGCGGTTGGTTTTGTAAGATATTAATTGGATTTTGTGTTCCGGTTTTTCCTTGATGAATTGGGTTACGGTAGCAGCAGTTGCATCTATTGAGGCGTCATCAACAACAACAATTTCTGCATCAATGGCATTGTCGTTCAGGTTGTTGATTACGTTTGCCAATACATCAACAATAAGCCTGGACTCATTGTATGCCGGAACGATAATGCTGAGTTGGGGTTTGTTGTTCAATGTTGTAAAAATTGAGGTGCAAACTTACGCAAAGCAATTTGATTAGTTTATGGGTTCGAAGATTTTCACTTCAAAATGACCAATCAAAACCGGTTTTCCGGAAAGGTTCCATAAGTAAGTTTCGAACCGATCGTTTGGGCTTGTCACCTCAGGCGAGAGATAATCAATGGAATAGTGGTGCCATTGTTTGGGTGCAAAAACATCCCTTATGGCTGGCAAAGCCCTGTATTTGTATGGCTGCCCGATAAATTTCTGTTTTTTGCCCTGATAGGTAAAAGTAGCAACAAGTTTTAAATCATTGGGTTTGATTTCTTCATGTGCATAAACCGAATAGGAAATTCTTGCCCAAAAATGATTTTCTTCTGTAATGTCTTTGTAAGGAATTTTCACTGCTGGTGTAAATGCCCTTAAATGATCCATTTGCAAGGCCAGCTTTGTTGAATCGATTGGATCAGCATGCTGCATTTGTTCAAATTCGGGATGGGCGATGCTGAAGTCTTTGCTAACGAGGGTGTATGGATTGTAGTTGACTGAATCTTTGATCCGGTAATCCGGGTCATCGGCATAGGGGTCGATGCGAAGGAGTTTTTTGTCCAACTCATCTATATTGTTTTTTAAAAGCACGCGCCAGTAATAAGCTTTGGTCATGCGGCTACCATCAATTATTCCCATCATAAGCTGCCATGACTGGAAAACGCTGATGACAATAAACAGAGCCAGAAGGGTTGCCGCAAGCCATTTCCAGGCTTTATGGCTTTTCAGGATGAAGGCAACAACAGCAGCCAAAGGAATGGCCAGCAGCGCATAACTTTGGATAAAGGCCCGCCACCCGTAACTGATCAGGCTGGTAAAAGCGGAAATGAAATAGAGGTTCAGCAGAAAAAACACAACCAATGGCAGTACTGCCTGTTTTTGTTTGCGCACCAGCAGGCCCAGTCCTGCAATGGAGAATACCATGATGGGCGCGTAAACCAACCAACCTTTGCGGTAGCTGAAGAGTGCCCTTAAAAATTGTGGATTGCCCCAGTCCATTACCGATTGGGGGTCGTTGTAGGTAGAATAATAGACGTAGCCTGTAAAAACCTTATAGTAAAGTATTTGTGGCAATCCTGCCAGGACGGTGAACCCGCCAAGTAGTATCAGGTGTGGAAAATGTTTCAGGACCAGTTTTAGCTTTACCACCAATGATTCCCAGCTATAGATATTCCACAACAGGGGTATAAAAATGGCAATGATTTCGCTGGGGCGCGAAACGATGATCAGGCCAAGCAAAAGCCCAATGGCAGCGGCATAAGATGCTTTTGGCTCTTCGTGCCAGCGGATGGTGAACCATAGCAGCATGGCATAAAGCGTAAACAAAATGGTATGTGGTGCCCCCGCATCAAAAGTGGCCCAAAAAAACAAATTACTGCCCAGATAAAGGGCAATCAGGCTGATGGCCGTAACTTTTTCAGTAAAAAATTTAAGCAGCACCTTGCGCATAAATACCAAGCCTACAACCACATAAAACCAAGCGGCAGCCGTCATGGCCAATTGGTAGGGGGCCGAAAACCCATCTGCCGGCCATTCGGTGAGCAAGGCAGCGGCATGCCCCAGAAAAAAGAAAGGTGAAAGCAAAATGGCCATGCCCGAATAAAAACGGATGATGTTGTAGCCCTCGATGGGCCACAATTGGTAAAAATCAGGGGTGTTTTGGTATTGCGCATTGATTTGTTGCAACCAGCTCAGATCGCTGATGGCCGGATCGTTGTAGATAAAGGTGGCGGGCAAATACAAATAAAGTCCAAAATAATCGTAGCTGAGGATGTTGTGCTGTAAATGGCTGAACTTAAAAAAGCCCAGCAACAAAGCCAGCAGCAGAACCGTCCAGCCTGAGATTGATAAAGTTGAGAAAACCTTAACCCGCATGTTTTTTTAAATACTTTGACTGACAAAAGTAAAGAAACAAGCTGAGCTTTTGCAAGCAAATCAGCCAAAGCTTTAAATCAGTTTAATTACCTTTGCGGCGGACTAAAACCATAAAGCATTGCAAGCACCACCCATCAGCATCGTTATCCCCGCCTACAACGAAGAGGACGGCATCCGCCATGGCCTTGAGCGTATTGTGGAAATGAAGTTTCACGAAAAATACGAAGTGATTTATGTGGACGATGGCTCCACCGACAACACCTATCAGATTGTGAGCGAGTACCCCGTTGCCTGTCTGCGCCACAATGTGAACAAAGGCTACGGGGCAGCCCTCAAAACCGGCATCCGCAAGGCCAAAGGCGAAAAAGTGGTGATACTCGACAGCGACGGGCAGCACGATCCCAAATATTTAGATACGCTCATCGGCATGCTGAATGAGTATGATATGGTGATAGGCGAGCGCACGGCTGAGTCGTTCCAGGTGAAGAACCGGCAGGGCGGCAAGCGCATCATCCGTATGGTGGGCGAGCATTTGGTGGAACAAAAACTACCCGATTACAATTCAGGTTTCCGGGGTTTCGACCGCAAACTGATTGCCGAGATGCTGCATATTATGCCCAATGGCTTTTCGTTTTCCACCACCTCTACTTTGGCCTTTTTAAAGGAAGGATATACCATTGGCACCTTTCCCATTGTGGTGGAGGAGCGTGTGGGCCGCAGCAGCAATGTGAAGTTTTTTAAAGACGGCTCAAAAAC
>CAYTUA010000033.1:0-3753 GCA_964440855.1 uncultured Lentimicrobiaceae bacterium | reverse complement strand
GCGGCTTGCCATTTTAGCTTTAAGTAATAATACATCCAAAGCACCACGGCCATATAAAAGGCATTGAAACTATGCGCCAACAGGCTGCCTACAAATGTGGAGCTATACATCCACCAGGCTGCAAGCAGATGGAATAGTAAAAAACCAAAAAAGATTGCTCCAACATACCGCAATGTGCTGCCCTTCAACACCTGATCCAGCAGTAAAAAAGGAATAAACGCAACGAAAGCTAACACTGCATAACCATTTGGAGGCCAAGCGGCAAATAGCAGTAAGGCTCCAAAGGTCGGTAACAAATAAAAGAACAGCTTAGCTTTCATGCAACTTTTGACCAATACGGCAACAAAAGTAAGATGTTTTGACTTTCAACATTTTTTATGTACTATTGATAGCTCAAATTAGTGATTCGAGAATCATAGAAAGTTAATAGGACTTTGATCCAAAAAAGTCGAACCACCATAGAAGGTGACGATCTGTATTTTTTCCAGCACCTTACTTTTTATAAATTGTTTTTTAAACAAAACCTTTCAGGAGTTCTCGACTACTTGCAGGTTGTCTTTAGAAAAGCGGTAAATTCCTGGTTGTTTAAAAAAACCAATCTTATTATTTTCGCAGAAGCTTGCCCCGTAAAGTTTTATCCCCGAATCTGATCTGATACATATACAAGCCGGAACCTACAGCTTGCTGTTCATTGTTCAATCCATTCCACAGCAGCTTGTGCTTGCCTTTGGTCAAAATTCCATCGTTGATTGAAGCTATAAATCTGCCTTGCAAATCAAAAATAAATAATTGTACAAACTGGCTATTAAGCAATTCGAACTCGAAAATCGTTTGGCTTTCAAAAGGGTTGGGATAAACCTGAATACCACTGCTGGCCAATCGATCCGATAATGTAGTTATTAGATCTTTGTTGATCATCACAACTAGCTCATAATCGCCCAGCTCACTCTCAATAATGATGACTTCTTCATAGAAATCATAATCCGGATTGTAACCCGCAACCGGCTGTACAACATCTACCTCCACCGAAAGCGATTCTCCAGCCTCAAGTTCATATGGGAATGTTGGCAACTGCGCCATCTTGGCGACGGCATCATCCGAAATATTTTCGATTCCTGTAATCTGAACTGCACTGGCGGTAGGGTTCTCAATCAGGAAATTATTTTTTAAATCATCAATAAAATAAAGGGTATCGGGTGTCACAACCAAGTCAGTAAGTGCCTGTTCACCAACTACAAACCAATGCGGATCGTGGTGACCCATGATAGGATGTTTGGATTGGCGGCCTGATTGGTCAGCGATATATAGGAAATAACGAATGGTGTCGCCACCAGCATAATCCTTAATATAGCCTGTAAAAACTTCGTCCGATTCGTACATCATGGCCTGTTGGAAAGCACCCGAATTGATACTGTAGTGGATCAATATACTATCAGCATAAAGTTCTTCACCTGAATGTGCTGTAATACTTGTTGTTACGGCAAGGGAATCCTGCCATTCGATTTCCCCGAAATGAGGGCGGTGATCCACATACAGCATACCCAGATCAGCAACTTCGCGGGTGCGGCAATGCAGCGCATCTGTATTAAACCATTGGTTCCAGTTAACCCCAATAATCTCGTAGCCTGGCATGGCTTCTTCATATGCTTCAATAGCCTGACTGTCCCAGGTGCTGCCGGTTAAAGGAACAAAAACCCGGTTGTTGGCTATCAGGGAATTCGTATAAGGGGTGGAAGGGTTTCCTCCGGGGGTATAAACACGGTACACCTTATAGGGATATCCCCAAGGTGTAATCCGGTTGGCAAAATATTCTGCAACATCCTCAAAATCATTATATCTTGGATCGGATGGAGGTACTTGCCCTATTAAAATCTTATCCGGTGCCAGGTATTTGCTCCAGGTATCAATGTGTTTGATGTAATCGCCCAGCGGGTCGATGGTAACATCATAATCGGTCACGCCCAAATAGTCTTGCATACGCTGGTGAATTTGTGCCATAGTAAGGTTTGTGTTTTCTTCGTACACCAAATCCGTTGAAGCTCCGGTGCCAAGTCCATCAACCATCAGGTTGCCACCCGTATGTTCCACATTCATATAGTAATAATCAATGCCCAGATAAGTTGCTGTATGGCCGGGGACGGCATTATCTCCTGGCCGGGGCCTGTTGTATGGAAAATCGACTATGCCGGGCTCGTTGTTGCCATCAAATACAAACCACGGGCCATAATCACGTGTCCAGTAGGAATTTGTTGAAGCCACCATAAAAGAGCAATTGTCCGTGTTTACCCCGTTTTGGTTGTAAAGGTTCAGCACCTGATTGGCTTGTGTATTGCTCGATACGAGGGTTATAACCTCAATTTCCTGAGATAGTGTAGCGATAAAACTGTATGGCAGCCCTAGCGGGTAGCGGATCAAAACAGCCTGTAAAGGATCGAACTCAGCAACCATTCGCAGAGGGCCCGTTGGAGGCATACTTTCCTCAATACGCTCGTGTATTACTGGCGTATTCATTTCTTCCACAGAAAGATAACGCTTTAGGAAATACTCAGGCACCTCATCACCAGCGGTGAACACCTGGGCATTAGCAAGGTTGTTTAACAACAGGAAAATCAGTCCTGTCAATACTAAAGTCTTTTTCATCTGTAACAATAAAATTTTTCGATTCTTTTTCCTGATATAAAGCGCCCAAAGATAAACAACTATTGGCAATACTGCATCAATCATTTTTGTTGTATCTTTGCGCAAAGGAAAATCTATTAACATGAAACTATTCGTATTACTGGGAATACCAGGCGGTTGGCAAATACTCCTGATTGTTGTTGTTGTTCTTTTGCTCTTTGGGGGCAAAAAAATCCCTGAAATGATGCGTGGCATCGGCCGGGGAGTAAAAGAATTCAAGGATGGCATTGCCGGCGATGATAACGAAAAAAAAGCAGGTCAGGAAGATAAAAAGGAAAGCTAAAATACTGCCTGAATCTCTACATTTTAGTTTATATGGATCAAAGGCCAAAGCTTAAACTAACATTGAGCAAGGGCGATATTTTGCTTGAAATGCTCGCCGTTTCGCTTTTACTGATTTGTTGGATACTCAGCATTTATGGGTACTATACCTTACCCGACAGCATACCCGTCCATTTTGATATGACAGGAAAGGTGACACGCTTCGGCAGTAAATTCAACATTTTTTTTATGCCCCTTATTGCGACGATACTGTTAATTGGGGTGAGCATTTTAAACAAATACCCCCATATTTTCAATTATCCCAGCCCAATTACCCCACAAAATGCTGAAAAACAATACCGCACAGCAAGCAGATTAATCCGCTGGCTCAAATTTATAATGGTTGCCTTGTTTCTGTTCATCGATATCGTCATCATTCAGGCTGTGCAATATAATACCAACATTATACCATCCTGGCTATTCTTCTTTTTTCTGCTATTCTCTTTCGTCCCCATTGCAATTTCCCTCATTTCTGCCCGCCGCAGCCGCTAGGCCTCAAAAAAATACCGATATTGCAACCCTATGCAGCAAAGCCTGTCATTGATAAATGAAAGAAGTTTAAAAGCAGCAATTGGAGACCCTCAAGCTTGATATTCATCGCGACCTGATTGAGCAAAGCGTGCTCGGCAGTCAGAAGGCGCAGTGCAGGTTATACCAGCTTTATGCCAAAGCCATGTATAATATCTGCTGCCGTATGATGCCCTGCACCGAAGATGCCGAGGACATGCTTCAGGAGTCATTTACTGAAGCCTT
>CAYTUA010000032.1:0-4957 GCA_964440855.1 uncultured Lentimicrobiaceae bacterium | reverse complement strand
AGAACTTCTCGAACGACGCGTCTCGTCATCAGTGACGAGACTACACCCCGAAAAAAAAATCAAACTAAAAAAAGAACTTCTCGAACGACGCGTCTCGTCATCAGTGACGAGACTACACCCCTTTTTTCTGAGTTTTCACAATCGGTTTGCAAAATTACAAAACCCTTGCTTGCAAAGATACGGTATGGATAATTTTTTCGTAATTTGCCCCCCAAAACGAATACCTAATTTTATCCTTTTATGATCGACATCAAACTTGAGCTCGAACAACTCTATGGCTTTATAGACAAGGAGCAACTCATGGCTTATGAAAAGCCTGTTTATAATGCTTATCGCAAGATATACAACAGGACAGGGCCTGGCTCCGAATTCCTTGGCTGGGTAGATTTGCCTTCAACTAACAACAAGGAATTAATCCGGAAGATTGAAACACATGCTACCGAATTGCGGCAAAAATCTGATGTTTTTGTGGTGATAGGCATTGGCGGCTCCTACTTGGGAGCCCGCGCGGTGATCGAAGCCCAACTGCATCATTTTTCCATGCTAAAAGGGGATACAAAAGCACCCCATATCCTGTATGCCGGCCACAACATCAGCGAAGACTATCTGGCTGACCTGCTCGACATCCTTGAGCAAAAAGACTATTCCATGGTGGTGATTTCAAAATCAGGAACCACTACCGAACCTGCTATTGCTTTCAGGGCACTCAAGGCACATATCGAAAATAAATACGGCCTGGCCGAAGCCCGCAAACGCATTGTAGCCATCACCGACCAAAGCAAAGGCGCACTCAGGCAATTGGCCGATAGCGAAGGCTATGTATCCTATGTGGTACCCGATGATGTGGGCGGGCGCTATTCGGTGCTAACACCGGTGGGTTTGTTACCAATAGCCGTTGCCGGTATCGATATTGCTGCCCTTGTGGAAGGGGCTGCAAAAGTTGAGGCTTTCAGTAGGGCTGTTAAAAAAATTCACGGCAATCCGATTGCCTTGTATGCGGCAGCGCGCAATGCCCTTTATGCTTCCGGAAAAACAACGGAAATCATGGTGAACTACGAACCCCGCTTGTATTATTTCACCGAATGGTGGAAACAACTTTATGGCGAAAGTGAAGGCAAGGAAAATAAGGGCATTTTCCCGGCAGGTGTCGGCTTTACGACGGATCTGCACAGCATGGGGCAGTATATTCAGGAAGGGCTGCGCAATTTGTTCGAAACGGTTATTTCGGTGGACAAACCGCATCGTGAAATGCTGATTCCCCAAGCTACTTCCGACCTCGACCAGCTGAATTATATTGCCGGCAAACCCCTTTCGGAAGTGAATCACAAAGCTGAACTGGGAACCATTCTGGCCCATGTGGATGGCGGTGTGCCCAATATACGGATAAGCGTCCCTACCATAAATGCAGATATCCTTGGACAACTGATTTACTTTTTTGAAATGGGCTGTGCATTAAGTGGTTATGTTTTAGAAGTAAACCCATTTGACCAACCCGGCGTGGAAGCTTACAAAAAAAATATGTTTGCCTTGTTGGGTAAAAAAGGCTTTGAAGAACAAACCGCTGCCCTCGCAGAAAGGTTAAAAAAGAAGGCATGAAAAACGGAAAACTGACAGGCATCGCGTGGAAAACGGAAAAATTCAGCTCAATGGTTACGGCTGAAAAAGCAAACATCCGCCTTGAATCGGGCCTCGAAGATGACCACAGGGGCAAGCCCGGAAAAAGACAAATAACAGTGCTGGCCAAAGAGGCCTTTGAAAAGGCTTGTAAAACAAACAAGCTGATTCCCGACTGGACAATGCGCCGCGCCAATCTGTTGATTGAAGGCATTAACCTGGAAGAATCTGCGGGCAAATCGCTGCGTATAGGCTCGGTGCTGCTGGAGATAACAGGCGAAACAAAACCTTGCTACCGCATGGATGAACAGCAAAACGGCCTGCAAGAAGCACTCAAACCAGCATGGAGTGGCGGGGTCACTTGCCGGGTGCTGGAAGCCGGTGAAATAGCTGTTGGCGACACTGTTTGTTTTGTTTGAACAAAAGCCAACAACCCTGTTTAACACATTGATCAAAAATCAGATCAGCATTTTTTATTGCTGATTACAATTGTTACAAAATGACATTTAAAGAGCTTATCCTGAAGCGGCAAAGCGTACGTAAATATACCGATCAAGCCGTTGAAGCGGAAAAGCTTCAGCAATGCCTTGATGCAGCCCGCCTGGCGCCCTCGGCAAGCAATTCGCAACCCTGGACTTTCGTTGTGGTGGATGAGCCTAACTTGCGCCAGAAAATAGCCAAAGAAACTTACGGCCCACTCAAAAGCTTCAATAAATTTGTACCCGAAGCCCCTGTTATTGTTGTGTTTGTGCTTGAAAAACCAAAATTGCTGACAGATATTGGCGGACGGATCAAAAACAAGGATTGGTCAACAATGGATATCGGCATTGCTGCCGATCATTTTTGCTTGCAAGCAGCTGAGCTGGGGCTGGGTACCTGTATGCTGGGATGGTTTAACGAACAGCCCATCAAAGAATTGCTTCAAATCCCTGAAAACAGAACCATTGCATTGCTCATCACTTTGGGTTATGCACCTATGGGCTATACCCAACGCAAAAAAATCAGGAAACCGATTGAAAGTGTTGTAAAAAACAATAGCTACCTTCGCTAAATATTATAAAATCAAGTTATGGAATACAGAAGAATGGGAAAAACCGGCCTCCAACTCAGTGCGCTCTCCTTTGGCACCTGGGTTACATTTGGCAACCAGATTGACAACAATGCTTCGGAAAATTTGCTGAAGCTCGCTTATGACCAAGGCATCAATTTTTTTGATAATGCCGAAGCTTATGCCAATGGGCAATCGGAAATAGTGATGGGCCAAATCCTGAAAAAAATGGGTTGGGACCGCAGCACCTATGTTGTTTCGAGCAAGGTGTTTTGGGGAGGTGAAAAACCCAACCAAAAAGGCCTGATGCGCAAACATATTGTTGAGGCATGCCATGCCGCCCTCAACCGGCTGCAAGTGGATTACCTCGACCTTTTTTATTGCCACCGTCCCGATGTACACACACCCATTGCCGAAACCGTATGGACCATGCACAACCTGATACAGCAGGGAAAAGTGCTTTACTGGGGCACTTCGGAATGGAGTGCCCAGCAAATTACCGAGGCGCACTATGTGGCCGAAAGGTATAAATTGATTGCACCGGTGATGGAACAACCCCAGTACAATATGTTTGAACGCCAAAAAATAGAAGCCGAGTTTTTGCCCCTTTTCTCTAATTTCGGGTTGGGCACCACCACCTTTTCGCCCCTGGCTTCGGGATTGTTAACCGGCAAATACCTCAATAGTCTGCCAGAAGGCTCGCGCATGAAGCTGAAAGATTTGGACTGGCTGAAGCGGTCAGCCCTTACGGAAAGCAAACAGCACAAAGTAGCCCAGTTGCAGCAACTTGCGGATGAAATGGGTGTTTCGCTGGCCAAATTGTCCATTGCCTGGTGCCTGAAAAACCCCCATGTGAGCAGTGTAATCCTTGGTGCGAGCCGCGTTGAGCAGCTGCATGAAAACCTGGGGGCCCTCGAAGTGGTTAAAAGTATAAGTCCCGAAGTACAGGAAAAAATTGAGGCTGTTTTGCAGAATAAGCCGCAGTTTCAGGAGTTTTGAAAGGGATGTTGCTGAAGGAATTAGATTTTAGAGACTGATTAAAATTCAGCCAAAAAAAAGAGGCTATCCTTTCAGACAGCCTCTTTTTTTGTTGAATTAATAATTTAATGAATCCCTCATATTTCGGGATTAGCGTACAATCGTCAAGCGTTTGGTAACAACACCACTTTCGGTGCTGATACGTACAATATAAACGCCTGCTTCGTAAGATGCCACATTGAACTGAGTCCTTAGGTCTTCAATTTCAACATCATAAACTACCTGACCAACAGCATTGATTACCGTGAGGCGTTTCATGCCATTAGCTTCTATAGTTACATTGTTGTTGGCCGGGTTTGGGAACATACGGGCTTCAGCAGCACCAAGTTCGATTGAACCCGTTATTACTTCAATGCAAGCTTCGTTTGAAGGATCTGACTCGCCACAGAATTCATACTCGGCAGTTACCGTGTAGCAGAAATTGGCAGCAACAGCTTCTTCATAGGTGTAGGTATTGTCTTGCCACAAAGCTTCCATCAGTTCACCATTCTTGTAGATGTTAAATCCAACAAATGCCCTGCTGCTTTGCACAGTACTGTTCCATACAGGTGCACCCGTGTTAACAGGGGCATCGGCATACGTCATTGTAAAGCTGTTTCCTGACTGAGCAGAGGTAACGCTATTTACAGGTTCGGTAATATCACTGTGGACAACAGTTGATTTTACTGCACCTTCAACGCCGATTGCCCTGATCATACCATTAACTTCGAAACCATATGTTTCCCAGGTTTCCCAACCTCCGGCAGTGTAATCGCCTACAAAATAATGGGTATTAGGCTGGAACTCATAAGGTGCGCCAACACCATCATCTGTTCCTATTCCAACAAAACCGTTATAGCCAACACCGAGGAAGAATCCATCAGCAGCTTCAATGGGCTGTGGAAATGTATGTGTGTTCCACACACCATCCGTATTGGAAACAGATGCAGTGTATAATACATTGTTGCCGTCGGGCAGGCCTGCTGAGGTTAATCCAAACACATAGATTTGAACTGTTGCATGGGGTCCACCTCCGGTTGCATCATCGCTCAGTAACCAGCTCATTTCAGCAAGTTCAGTAGCTGCATCGTGTTTGTTGCCAAGCACGGTATTGATTGTGCCTGTTGACGATCCCAATTGCGCTAAACGTGTTCCATCATCATAGCGGAATTCCTGACTTACATTTTCGTTCCATGTAAGTTGAATTTCCTGCGGGCCGGGATTTGTTGAAAGGTTTTCAACTACCAGGTTCTGAGGAGCATCGCAATTTTCAAAGAG
>CAYTUA010000031.1:0-3727 GCA_964440855.1 uncultured Lentimicrobiaceae bacterium | reverse complement strand
AATGGTTGCAGATTGCCGTTGTTGAGTCGGTGATTCCGGGTGGCATGGGCAGATCACGAATGGTTTCCATCGACAACAAAGGTGATTTTGAAGAAGTTAAAATCAATAACTTTTTTAGCATGGTGGGAATCAATTTTAAGAATATCCGCGAGAATGACCAAACTGTAACCAATAAAATTCAGGAACTCTCGAATGACGGTTGGGAATTAAAGCATGTTGTTTCCGGTGCCTTTTCGGGCAATGAAGGCAATCAAAACGGAATTTTCCTGACTCGCTATCTCTTATCAAAAGAAGAGTAAGGCTTTTCTAACTTATTATTATGAGTTCAAAAATGTGTGGAGGCATTAGCTTCCGCACATTTTTGTAATTTTACCCCCCATTAATGCTACCTAAAATTATGTCAGTAAAACTAAGCCATATTACCAAATTGTACGGCAACCAAAAAGCCCTCGACGATGTATCTTTCGAAATACATAAGGGTGAAATTGTAGGCCTGCTTGGTCCCAATGGTGCTGGCAAATCCACCATAATGAAAATTCTCACCTGCTATATTCCTCCCAGCATGGGCGAAGCGAGCATTAATGGCTTTGATGTGCAGGAACAAGCCCTCGAAGTGCAACGCCTGGTAGGCTACCTGCCCGAAACCAACCCCTTATACCATGATATGTATATCAGGGAATACCTTTCGTTTGTTGGAGGTATTCACAAAATTGAAAACCGCAGCAAGCGCATTGCCGAAATGATAGAAACAACAGGGCTTGGCATTGAAAGCCACAAAAAAATCGGGGCGCTTTCCAAAGGGTTTAAGCAAAGGGTTGGGCTGGCCCAGGCCCTGTTGCACAATCCGGAGGTACTCATACTTGATGAGCCTACCTCGGGCCTCGACCCCAATCAGCTGGTGGATATCCGTAATTTGATCAAGGAAATTGGTAAACAAAAAACTGTCATCCTTTCCACGCATATCATGCAGGAAGTGGAAGCTGTTTGCGACCGCGCTATTATTATTAATAAAGGTGTGATAGTGGCCGACGATAAAACCCAAAACCTGACCAAACAAGGCAATATTGGGACAACCCTGATTGTTGAATTTGATAAAGAGGTCAACCGTAACCAGTTGCTGAAATTGGCAAATGTAAAGCAGGCACGCAACGCGAATGGAAACATCTGGCTTATCGAACCGAAGGACCAGGCTGACATCCGCCCTGAATTGATGCGTTGGGCGCTAAACAATGATGTGGCCATACAATCGCTGCAGCTGGAATCGAAAAATCTGGAAGATGCTTTCAGGCAATTGACAAAAAATTAGTTAAAAATACTTCCCAAATTAATTTTTACTTAATTTTGCGCCGCTGATTCACGCAATCAGCCTTATGTGATTGTGGAAGGATTTGATTGATTGCAACCACTAAAAAAAATGCTAAAACAATGTTTTTGCCTCTCAATCAAAGTTTCCCTTTTTGTTTACTCATTTTTAAATAATATAACTCGTTATGGGATACTTATTTACGTCTGAATCGGTTTCTGAGGGCCATCCCGATAAAGTTGCCGATCAAATTTCAGATGCCATTCTGGATGATATGTTACGTTATGATCCTGAATCAAAGGTTGCCTGCGAAACCATGGTAACAACAGGCCTGGCCGTTTTGGCAGGTGAAGTTAAAACCAAAGGGTACGTGGATGTGCAAACCATCGTACGCAGGGTAATTGACCGGATTGGCTACAACAAGGCCGAATATCGCTTCGATGCCAATTCATGCGGTGTAATTTCTGCTATTCACGAACAGTCGCCCGATATAAACCAGGGTGTTGTTCGCCAAAAAGAAGAAGACCAGGGCGCCGGCGATCAGGGAATGATGTTTGGCTTTGCCTGCAGGGAGATGGACAATTTTATGCCATTGACCAGTGAGTTGTCGCATCTGTTATTGCAGGAATTAGCCGCTATCCGTCGCGAAGGCAAAAAAATGAAATATCTGCGTCCCGACTCAAAATCGCAGGTAACAGTAGAATATACCAACAACTGGAAGCCCGTGCGCATCGAAACCATTGTTATTTCTACCCAACATGATGATTTTGATCTGGAAGCTGATATGCTGGCAAAGATACGTGAGGATGTAATCAATGTGTTGATCCCCCGCGTGAAAAAGAGCTTACCTCCGCGCATAAAAAAGCTGTTCAAAGATGATTTCAAACTTTTTGTAAATCCCACCGGGAAATTTGTAATCGGTGGCCCGCATGGCGACAGCGGCTTGACCGGCCGAAAAATTATTGTTGACACTTATGGAGGCCGCGGTGCACATGGAGGAGGTGCCTTTTCAGGAAAAGATGCCTCCAAAGTTGACCGTTCGGCAGCCTATGCAGCCCGTCACATTGCTAAAAATATGGTGGCTGCCGGCCTGGCCGATGAGGTGCTTGTGCAGGTAGCTTACGCCATTGGAGTTGCTGATCCGGTTGGTTTTTATATCAACACACGCGACACAGCAAACGTAAGAAATGAAACAGGTAAAAAACTGACTGATGAGCAAATTGCCATCAAAATCAAGGAAATTTATGATATGCGCCCCTTTGCAATCATCAAACGCTTTGGTTTGAAGAACCCTGTTTTTGAAGCCACAGCAGCTTACGGCCATTTTGGCCGCGATCCCTATCAGGGCGAGGTTGAAGTATACTATCAGGATGCTGCTACCTATTCCAAATCCGAAAATGGCACTGAGAAACACTTCAAAAAGGTGGATTTCTTTGCATGGGAAAAACTCGATTTTGTGGAGCCGATCAAAGCAGCTTTTAACATAGCATAGACATTACCATTTACACCAAAAAAAAAGCCCTTACGTTTCGAACGGAAGGGCTTTTTAATTTTTATGCTAAGCCGTTTATCGCTGAACTACTAACTTACGTGTAGTTGCAGCAGTTTCTCCGTTCACCATGAATGTGTAAAAATATACGCCCTCATTCAATTCGTGTAACGGAACACTCAATTTTCCATTTCTGTTGTTTACAGGATAATCCATCACTTGCTTGCCTAACAAATTATAAATAACAAGCCTGGCTTCTTTCACTGTATGACTGAACTCAAAATCAAAGGATACAATTTCGCTGGCCGGGTTGGGATAGGCACTTCCGAAATGTGAAGCAGATTGCAAATCAGCTACAGATGCCGGAGAAACTACATAAAAAACTGTCATTGAAACAGTATCCTGTTCATTGTCCACATTGAAAAACTTATAGCGAATTTTTGATGTACCACCATTTCCAGCAGGCTGATAATGACCGGAAAACTCTAATTCAGAGGTGCTTGCCCCGGGATCGAGCGTAACGCTATATGATGATTCATTAGTTTCATAAGCATAACAAAGCACCCAACAAAACTGGTTTCTGGTTCCGGGAACGGTATCGATGATTATCCGATGAACTTTGACTTCAACTGTATCTTCCGAAACATTGGTTACAATGGCATGTGCTTGAATTTCGTACCACATATCTTCGCTTATTTCACCATAGACATATACGGTGTCGCCATTAGGTATGTCTTCACCTTTCCATGAAAGTGAAAGGGATTGCCCAAGCAACAGGCTGCAGGCGAATAAACTGACAAAAATAGTAAGTAGCGTCTTTTTCATAACACAGGTAGTTTTAGAATATCTGAAAATTAACCTTTTTCGATAGTTATGCAAAAATAATTATTTTAGCGCAATAATATGCATTTCTATTTACTATAAATGACATTTTT
>CAYTUA010000030.1:0-14025 GCA_964440855.1 uncultured Lentimicrobiaceae bacterium | reverse complement strand
GCCTTCAACCACAACAGGGTCGCAGGAACTGATGTGCTCGAATACGGATATGAAATTGGGCAAGGCCGGATTTGAAAGTCCGTAAACGAGCATTCCTGTGGTTGTTCCTAAAAACAATTTATTTTCGTAAGGAAAGATGGTCTCAACCAATCGTTCAAGGAAGACTTCGTTTTCTTTAAAAATTCCGGGTGTGTTGCTGATGTTGAATATTTTTAGGTTTTCGTTATGCACAGCATACAGGTGGTCGTTCGAAAGGGTAAATCGTGCCATTGATCCTCCGGTTCCGGTATTGCCCTGGCTGATACTTATTTCGGCTGAACCAAGATTAGGGGCAGCAATGCCGTCAAAATGCGCCATGTCGCCGCGGTAGTAGGAACCACGCTCAACCATCTCGGTTATTTCCTTTGTCTCCCAACCAACAACTACACCTTTTTTAAAATCAAGGCCATAAACAGGGTAATTCACATCAAACGGTGGCAGCACATTGGGAAAAGCCTCGGCAAGCCGGTCAATTTCAACCGGGTTGAATGGGTCGCTTATATCCAGTGCAACCAGATCGATATAGCTGTCGGCATATAAAATGTTACCTTTAATGGCAATGTCCACATTTCCCGGAATTTCAATAAATGCAATGAATTCGGGAGCTGCCGGGTTGCTGTTGTTAATCAAATGAATTCCTTCATGAATTTCATTGATAAAGATGACATTGTCCTTGAAATAAATTTTTCCCGGGTTGACTAATGCTTGGGCATCACTTTTGAGCACTGCCTGACGAAAGGCATCGAATTCCATATAAACTGGAATATTGGCTGTGTAGGTTACTTTTTCATAAATCTTGTCGCGGCAAGCATTCAGAAAAAGCATTGCGATAAGGCTGAATGCCAATACAATCTTTTGGTTTGATTTTGTTTTCATGATGTGTGATTCTTTGCGCCTAAGATGCATGAAATTTATAGACGGTTGCACGTATGCAAATTTTCACTTATTTAAAACGATAGCGCAATCCGGTTTGCATGGAAGGCCATGCAGTACGCGTGCTGCGTATGTTATAGGGCTGTTTTTCGTTTAGAAAGAAAAACTGTACACCAGCCTGCGCATAGATGCTGAATTGTTTGGTAATGGCAAAATCAGCGCCAATGCTACTAAGGGATGACAATTGAAACCCCTTCACTTGGTCAAAGGTAGTTTCGCTTGTAGTAAGCACACCATCCTGGAAATTTGTTGTAGTGTTTGAAGCCCTTAAGCCTTTTTCAAAGATTGCTGCCTGGCTTATGAAAAGGCTGAAATGGAGCCTCTGCAAAAACGCGTAACGCATTCCCAAAGGGATGCCTACATAATGGAGATTGCTTTCATACACGTTTTGCCAACCGTTCATTACATAGGTACGGCTGATGGTTGAAAGACGGGTATAGATCAATCCGCTTTCAAACTCAAGTCGATTGCTTAGTGGCAAGCCAGTTAATAAGCCGAAACTAAGTGGATGGCGGTGCTGGGTGCTTTCAATTTGAGCATAGTAACCAGTTTCCTGGCCAATATCGCCTGTAAAATCATCCACCTCAAAGGTGCCACGTTCGGGGGCGAGCGTATAATCTTCAGCAGGCATCGAAAAATTCGGGGTGGTGCCGTAGGCCATTCCCAGATTCCACTTATTGTCTGCTTTGCGTGATTTCATCAGATCGCGATGAATGTCCGAAAGCTCTTCCAGTTCAGCAAGGTATTTTGAAAGTTCAAGACTATAAGATGCAGCAGTTTCCTTTACTTCCGTTGTTTCCATTTTTTCCGCTTCCTCAGTCGCTTGCTTTGTCTGTTTTATTGGGGAGGTGGCTTCTATGGTTCCTGATTCTATGGATGTTAATTGTGCTAATTGTTTACCAGCTGCTTTGTCTAAAGAAGTTGTTGATTTGTTTTTGGTTTGCCGAACAACTTCTTGACTGGACTCAGCCAATAATTCTTCCTGAGCAAAACCAAGTGTTTCTATTGGTTCTTTTGGCTCAACATTGATTATGGTTTTTGATTCTGAACCAGCTGCATCTGCCTTTTCAGTATCGTATTCATATCCAGCTTGATTAACCATAAACCAGGTGCCAAGACTGAGCAAAAGGAGCGCAATGGCAGCTGCAGCTGACCACTTCCACATCACAACTTTGCGTTGCATTTTTTGCTGCACAATTCCCTCCCAGATATGGGGTGGGGGACTTGCCTCATAGTGCTCAAGACCTGCTTTGAAAAGGTCTTTAATATGATCCTTATGTTCTGTCATTTTCTATTGATGATTCTTTTTCCAGCTTATGTTGAAGCCAAACACGCGCCCGCGCGTACTGCGATTTCGACGTACCTTCGCTAATTTGGAGTAACTTGGCAATTTCCTTGTGAGAATATCCTTCAATGGCGAAGAGGTTAAAAACTGTCCTGAAACCCGGAGGGAGCGAGCGTATATGTTCCAGCAATTGGGTTGCGTGTATTTGTTCTGATATGTTTGCATCTGCGTCTGTTATTTGATGTGCGTAATTTAGTTCGACACTATATTTCAGTATGTCTGATTTGCGCAACTGTTCGAGACAGCAGTTTACAACCACCCTGCGTATCCAGCCCTCGAGCGAACCCTCACTGCGATAGCTTTTTAACTTGGTAAATACTTTTACAAAAGCTTCTTGCAAATAGTCCTCTGCGGTACTTTTATCCTTCGCATAGCGCAAACAAACCCCAAACATTTTGGGGGCATACTGCTCATAAAAATGCTTTTGAGCTATTTCATCACCTTTCAGGCAATCCTTAAGGAGTTGCTTTTCGTCCATTTAGCTTTCAAAGGCCCAAACGGGCAGCATGCAATTCAGAGACGCCAGAGCATCAGTAAAGGTTGCATCCATGACTGTTTGTTTTTTGCGGCTTGCAAGGGTTAATAATTGGCTTCTTTTTTTGCAAATATCGTGCTGTTTTTCTTTATAAACCATAAAAGTTCTGAAATAGTATTTTTAGGCGATGCATTGGTCACGGCATGGTTTTCTTGCATTCAAATCCAATACATCAGGCTGTCAACCGTTATTATCTTTAATTTTGCGCCTTATGCAACGGATTACTGTTTTTTTTCTTTCTGTTATTTTTTTTGGTATGCTGCATAAGGTGCTTCATGCCCAATCAGATAGCTTGCATATAAAGCATAGTCCTGTTCTGGATACGCTTTTAATAAGAATGCCTGATACCTTGCTTTTATCCGGCTCAGACACTCTTTTTCAGTTTGTGGCTGATACCAATATGGTTGTTATGCAGGATACACTTATAAAGGACAGTATTCCAACTAAGCTTGTTGCCGAACCTGTACGGCCTTTGATTGTAGTTGATTCAAGCCGGGTAGATTATTATACTCAACACTTTGATAGCCTTTATCTTGGGGCGATACATACAGTGGATACATCTCAAATTGAGTCACTCGATTTTGATGTGCTTTCACAAGGAGTTTACAACTATGCCACAATAAGCAATACTGGATTGGCGCACCAAAGCCATTTGCTTAACATACCCTTTAATAATGGTTTTGATATGCAAGGCCATGCCTTTCAAAAGTTTATTGTGCGTGATGGCCAAGTTCGCCAAATGATACCTCATCAGCCATTTACCAGGATTGATTATACGATGGGCTCAAAGAAAGAGCAACATTTGAACCTGAGCTTCGCGCGTGCACTTGCTCCCAGATTATATGCCGGTTTGGAATTTTTCCTCGTAAATGCCCCTGGTCCTTACCGTAGAAGCAAAAGTGATAATACAGGGGTTTACCTCACCACGCGTTATAGCACTAAAAATGAACGTTATGCTGCATCTGCCTATTATCTGTATAATAAGTTGCAAGTCCAGGAAAGTGGTGGCTTGGTTGCTGACAGTATTTTTGAAAACAATTTAGAAGAGGATAGGCGCATTATCCCTGTGCAATTGATGGATGCCAATAACCTGGTAAAGCATTCAGGTTTCGGTGTTGAGCAATATGTAAACCTCTCGCGGCCCACAGAGAATGGTGTTGAAAAAGCGGATCAAAAAAAACGCATCAATATCGGGCGTATTACCCACCGGATGGTTTATGCCCGAAACCAAATGCTTTATACAGATGAGAGCCCTGAAGTTGCTTTTTACAGGCGTTTCGGTCCCCCAATTGATTCTGTAGCATCGCACGATTCCCTTTATCAGGAAAGCTTTCGTAACAGCCTGCAATGGAGTACCCTGGGCTATGGTCAACATACGGAAAATGTTCCTTTTTATTTGTATGGAGGTATTGAACATCAGTATATTAATCACCGGCTTTATCCCAACTTCGACACCTTGGCGACGGCTGATAACAAGAGCAGCTACACACAAATTAAGCCATACGCCGGCATAAGGATTGGTTTGTTTCGATCGTCATACCTCGACGGGCGTTTGGAATATATCAGGGGAAATTTTGCTGAAGGCGACCTGAGGTTGGATGCAAGCTGGCGGCAATATCTGGGTACTACCGGGCGCAATATTGGAAGTTTGTTTTTCAAACTTAATATCTTAAACCAAAGCCCTTCCTGGTTGTATCAGCGTTTTCAATCGAATTATTTTAACTGGGACAATGATTTTAATAAATCGCGTTACGTTTCCTTCACAGGAAGCTATGATTTAAAAGGGTTCAGGGCTGGTGCAAACCTGCATGTGCTTGACCGTCATGTTTACCTCAACACGCTGGCACTTCCGGAACAAGCAACATTGACGATCAATGTTTTACATCTTTTTACAGCATTGAAACTGAATCTCGGTAAATTTGACATTATTGGGTCCGTGAATTACCAGAAAAGTGACAGGGACAGCCTTTTGGCACTGCCCGAGTTTTCAGGCCGCATGAAGTTTACCTATACACAGACGCTGTTTAAAAGTGCGGCAACCATATTGCCTGGTTTCAGCATTAGCTACAACACACCTTATTATGCCAATGCCTATATGCCTGCCTTGCGCAGTTTTTATTTACAGGATGAAAAGAAAATAGGAGGGTACCCTTATGTGGATGTATTTTTAGGTTTGAAAGTGAAGCGCACCAATTTATATATAAAATACACCAATTTATATGCTTTGATGGGCGATTATACTTATTACCTAACGCCCGGTTACCCGCAACGGGACCCATTCTTTTATTTTGGCCTGAGTTGGCGTTTCTACCAATAAGTGTTAAAAGCTATTTAGTGTTTGTCTATAATGCCCGATTTCTGCGTTTTGCTTGTTTTGAAAACAGTCATCCCGAAGTTCCGGGACTCCTTGATTTTCAAAACTGCGCAAGCCCTGCCTGACAGCAAGACAGGCTTGAACTCGAACATTATAGTCCAAACACCAGACTTTATGGACAGGCTCTATTTAATTCCCCTTTTCTTTTTTATTTGGTCGTATGCTGCTGTTACTTTCTGGAATTTTTCCTCCGCCGCCTTGTGCACATCTTCACCCAAGTGACTTACTTTATCAGGATGGTATTTAAAAGCCATTTCTCGGTAAGCTTTTTTGATTTCATCATTTGTTGCATCTGGCTCTACTTCGAGGATTTTATAGGCACTGTTAATTTCTTTGACAAACATCGCCTTGATTGAATTGAAATCGGCAGGGTTCAAACCCAGATAAGCACCAATTGTATTCAAAAGATGCAACTCCGAATCGGCTACCTGGTTGTCGGCACGAGCTACCCCAAATAAATAATGCATTAACTGTAAACGTGCTGCGTAATCCATATACCTGCCAATTTGTTGGCAAACCTCGGGAAGCTTGATTTCCTGTTTTAATATTTCCCTCAGCATCAGTATGTAGCGCTCAGCTGCTTCTGCACCAAAGTTTTGAATGAAAAAGCGTTTTACATATTCAAGCTCAGACTGCTTCACCGTGCCGTCTGCTTTCATAACAGCAGCTGTTAGCACCAATAAACTCAGATTGAAATCGCCTTGCGCTGTTCCTTTCATGGCATAGGTGCCCTTGTCCATGTCTTCATACATCTTGCCAAAAGCAAAGCCAAGCAATGCGCCTATAGGGCCTCCGAAAGCCCAGCCAAGCGTGCCTCCTATCCATTTGGCATAACTATTATTGCTGCTATCAGAACCTTGCTGTTCAGTTGATTGTGGTCCTGAAGTTTTTTTTCGATAAAATAAAAAGTAAATGACCAAGGCAATTAGCAAGAAAACAAATAAATATTTCATGGAGTTGATTTTGACGGCAAAAATAGCTTTTTCTCTCGGTCTCCTTGCGAAAATGGGCCTTCAAATTTACAAAGGACTAGCATGCGCATGCATCCATGTATTTTAGCATTGAGTCTGGATTATAACTCCAATATTAAATTTACGCAATCAATTATAATATTTATTTTATAAGTATATCTTTGCATTAAACAACGCAACCGAAAGAAAAAAGGCCATGCCATTAAGCAAAAAATCAGATGTTAAAATTGACATTTGCTATCATTATCGCAAACCCGAAAGTGGCTGCCTTGTGATTTACAATATGGGCAAAAACAAATTGGCCAATCTCAAGGTGATTTTGGCAAATGAAAAGGGACAATCCTTTGACTATGTGATTCCAAAGATTTCGATAAAAACTGGTGAACTCATAAGATATACCACAGAAAAAGCACAGAATGGTTCGCTTTTTTCAGGTGAACTAAAAACAGTGCGTGTTGAAATTGGTCAAACAGCGTTTTACTTTGTGGTTGACGAAAACAATAATTTCAGGGCTAAATAGCTAGCAGCAAACTTCAAAAAAAAAACCTCTTGCTTAAGCGAGAGGTTTTTTTGATTTTCGTGAATTAATCAGGCTAGATCATTTCCGACATGGGCAGGCCATATTCTTCCACCATTTTGATATTCAGGTGTTCCAAATGGTCAAGTATCGGATTGTAAATTCCTGGCAAAACAGGGATATGCACCCCGGTTTCAGTAATTTCATTTTTCAGGATCATTTCCACGCCAATTGCTGCCGGTAAAGCTACGGTGCGGGCTACAGCTGTATCCTTGGCCAACGTTCCAAAGTCAAGCATGGAAGATTTTATTACTTCCTGTTTGCCATCAGGATAGGAGGCAGCGAAAATGTGCTGCATAACAACCATATCGCGTTCTTCGCGGCCCAGTTCCATTTTGGCAATCATTAGGTCAGAGGTGATTTCAAAAGCGGTTGTCTTGCCGGCATTCATCGGCTCATTATTGAACAGGCCAAGCCACTCCATGGCATCAAGCGCATAGGCTTTTGGGTCAATCTTTAAATAATCGGCTACTTGCTTCCGGATGTTGCTGGCATTATCAGCACCAATCAGCATGGCCACAAATTCTGCATAGGTTTTTCCGGTAAAGTCGCGTTCCTCACTGCTGATCAGTTTCAGGGCTTTCATGGCATCAATGCTTACGCACCATCCCGGAAAGCGGAAAGTGCCACGCACCATTGTTCTGGTTTCGGGAATCCCATACAATTCAATATAAGGCATGGAGTCGCGGTTGGGATAAATCTCAAGCTTTCCAACTTTTGGGAAATCAACCGAAAGCGGGTTTTTGAATAAATCCTCTGTGGGTATATATACTTTTTCGCCCCTGCGCAAGTAATTGCCATCATTGTTGCCGGCCATAACCACCCCTTTCGGGCTCCATGAAAACTTATATTTAAATGGGTTTGTAGCCGCTTCTGGGGCAGGCAGTGCGCCACAAATGGAATAAAATTCATCTATTTTGCCTCCTTTATCATGAACTGAATCAATGATGCGCATAGCCGACATATGGTCGATGCCAGGGTCGAGGCCTAGTTCGTTCAGGATAATAATTCCTGCTTTGCGAGCCTGGCTGTCAAGCGCTTTCATTTCGGGTTTTACATAGGAGGTGGTCACCATATTCTTTTTGAGGGCAATACAATGCCGTGCCACCATGATGTGGTAAGTCCAGGGCAACAGGCTTACCGTCAGGTCGTGCGATGCAATCATACCAGCCAGGGCCTCTTCATCTTCTACGGTCCAGGCCACTGCTGTACCATTCGCGTGGCCATCGATCATGGTGTCAGCTTTTGATTTTGTTCGTGTAGCTACTGTAACATGGTAACCCTTGGATAACAGATAGGTAACGATAGGTTTTACTACCATTCCTGCTCCCAGAATCAATACTTTCTTCATAAGATTTGTTTAAAATTTTTATTAATTGGGTTTGAAATTAGCATCAGAAATCCAAGCAGGAAATCTGAATACAATAAAAAAAAACTACAAGTATTTTTCAATGTATTTGTAATCGGGTGTTAGTTCCCCTTTGTGCAAAATAAGGGCTTTTTTGATTGCTGATGGCAAGGACAATTCCTCAAAGTTTTTTTCAAAATCAGCTTCGGCAATGGCTTTTACAAAAGGGAAGAGTGCATTGCTAAATGTCATGGAGGCCTCGCGAGGCAATTCGCTTGGCAAAATATCTACGGCCATTACCAGCAGACCTTCCCCTTCGAAACCCATAATAGGTTTTCGATCAAATGGGTTATACACAAAAACAGGGTCTTCAATTTCAGTTCCTTTGTGTGTGCATTCGATAGAGCCGTCAGGGTCGCAGGTAACATCGCCAATAACTTTTAGCTTGGGCTCACCTTGTCTGTAAAGCATGCTCAGGTAATTTTTTGTAACAATGCGTGGATAGCGGTCGTCCCAATACATACAGTTCATCAAAACAGTCAGTTTGGGAATATATTTTTCAAACTGATTTTTGTATGCTTCAGGATGCTGGTAATAATGCGGCAGGTCAAAATCAGCATTTGGGTCCACAGGTTCAGAAAGGTCGTTTTCCTTAAAGACAACTTTGTAAATCACATTGCGGGCAGCTTTGTGTTCATCGAGATAAAGCAACTGATCAGGTGTGATTTCCATGGAGGGCAATAAATTGGCAATTTCCTGGGCGCCAACCGAAACATTGCCATAACCGGTAAAACCAATGACCATGGGGCTTAAATGAGCAGGAAGCCCATCGGAAGCTATGGCAGCGCCAGCCTCTGCAACAGCTGCTTTTGCCTCTTCCAGCGAATTGTAAGTGTATGCCTGGCGAATGCCCAGAAAAGGCGTATCCACTCCTTGCTGTTGGAGCCTTTGTCCCAACGACCACAACGAATTAATCATACCTGCCAATCCGGCGTATTTGCCAAAAAAGATGAGCCGTTTGTTTTCTTCGTTTTCAATCTTTTCATAATCAATCAGGTTGCATTTCTTTTGCATCATGGCTTTGAGCATGGGCATATTGTAAGCTTGTCCCTTGATGACATGCGAAAAGAATACATAAGTTTTATCGGTTTCAAAAAAGTCAGCCGGCATTTCCTTCACGCCAAAAATCACCGATGCTTTGGGCAGGTCGGTAACGATTTCGGCACCAGCTTCTTCAAACTCCGCATCGCTAAAAATACGCTTGGGTGAGCTTTGCACTTGAAATTTAAGGCCTTGCTCAGTCAGTTTTTTTAAGTGGGAAGGGGTTATAGCCACCCTTCTTTCCATCACATATTTGTCTTCGTGGCGTATGCCAATGGTTTTGTTCATGCTAAAAAGTTTCGATTTTACGAAAGGTTTAAATTGGCTACGAATTTCTTACTTTTTTCCGGATTAAAAGTCATGTTTATAAGAATCTATAGGAGCTTTCCGGCAATTTAGAAATACTTTAAATAATAGGACAAATGGCCTGGATGCCTCAAATCTTTCAATCAAGCTTAAACACAAACGTTTGCAATAACAAAACACAAACTTAAAGCAGGGCAATACCAAAAAATGTGTTCATTTTTCGTATTTTTGTATGCTTTAAGATAATGATTATTAAATCATGATGTTGATAATCAATATAAAACAATTATAATTAAACCTTAAACAATGGCTAAAACCAAGTATGTTTATTCCTTTGGCGATATGAAAGCCGATGGGAATGCCTCGATGAAGGATTTGCTGGGTGGCAAAGGAGCCAACCTGGCCGAGATGAACCTTTTTGGAATTCCGGGCCCTCCCGGATTCACCATCACCACAGAAGTGTGCACCCTATACAACCAAAAGGGAAGTGATTTCGTAGTTCAGCTTATTAAAAAGGAAGTTGAAGATGCAGTAAAGAAAGTGGAAAAAATTATGGGTTCCAAATTTGGTGACAGCCAAAACCCATGCCTGCTTTCGGTTCGTTCAGGCTCCCGCGCTTCCATGCCCGGCATGATGGACACAGTGTTGAACCTCGGATTGAATGATGAAGCAGTCGAAGGTATTGCCCGCAAAACCGGCAACGAACGTTTTGCCTGGGATTCGTACCGTCGTTTTGTTCAGATGTTTGGCGATGTTGTTTTAGGAATGAAACCCCACAGCAAGGAAGACCACGACCCTTTTGAGGAAATCATCGATAAGATGAAAGAGGAAAAAGGAGTTACGCTTGATACAGAGCTGACCACCGACGACCTGAAGGAAATGGTACGCCGCTTCAAAGAAGCTGTGAAAAATGTTACAGGTAAAGACTTTCCATCCGATCCATGGGAGCAGCTTTGGGGATCGGTAATGTCTGTTTTCGACAGTTGGATGAATGACCGCGCAGTTTATTACCGCAAACTGAATAATATTCCAGAAGAGTGGGGCACCGCCGTTAACGTTCAGGCTATGGTGTTTGGCAATATGGGTAACAATTCCGGTACAGGTGTTGCTTTTACCCGCGACGCCGGAACCGGCGAGGATATTTTCAATGGCGAATACCTGCTTAATGCTCAAGGTGAAGACGTGGTTGCAGGTATCCGTACCCCACAGGAAATCACACTCGAAGGATCGCGCCGCTGGGCCAAACTTCAAAATATCAGCGAAGAAGAGCGTTTCAGTAAATATCCTTCCTTGGAAGAAGCCATGCCCGAAATTTATAAGGAACTCAATAGCTTGCAGCAAAAAATGGAAGACCATTACCGCGATATGCAAGACCTTGAATTCACTATACAGGAAGGCAAGCTTTGGATTTTGCAAACCCGCAATGGCAAACGAACAGGTGCTGCCATGGTTCGCATTGCCATGGAGATGCTCGAACAGGGCATATTGAGTAAAGAAGAAGCATTGATGCGTGTGGAGCCTAATAAGCTTGACGAGTTGTTGCATCCTGTATTTGATACGACGGCCCTTGCCGAAGCCAGCCTGATGGCCAAAGGCTTGCCAGCCTCACCCGGTGCTGCAACCGGTCAAATAGTGTTTCATGCCGACGAAGCTGAAACATTGGCTGCTGAAGGAAAGAAAGTAATCTTAGTGCGTATTGAAACTTCGCCCGAAGACTTAAAAGGTATGAATGTGGCAGAAGGTATTTTAACTGCCCGTGGCGGTATGACTTCACACGCAGCTGTTGTTGCCCGTGGTATGGGTAAATGTTGTGTTTCGGGTGCCGGAACAATCAAGATTGACTACAAAGCCCGCACCATTACCATGGGTGGAAAGCAGTTTAAAGAAGGTGATTTCATCTCTTTGAACGGCAGTACCGGTGAAGTGTTCGATGGCCGAATCCTAACAAAAGATCCTGAATTGAGTGGCGATTTTGGTAAACTGATGAAACTGGCCGACAAAAAAGCAAGAATGCTGGTAAGAACAAATGCCGACACACCAAATGATGCTCAGGTGGCCCGCGATTTTGGAGCCAAAGGAATCGGACTTTGCCGCACTGAGCATATGTTCTTTGGTGATAACAAGATCATCGCCATGCGCGAAATGATCCTGGCAAAAGACGAAGCCGGCCGTCGTGAAGCACTTGACAGATTGCTCCCCATTCAGCGCGAGGACTTTGAGGGTATTTTTGCCGCCATGCACGATTTGCCGGTGACAGTACGTTTGCTCGATCCACCCTTGCATGAATTTGTTCCCCATGATGAAAAAGGCCAGAAAGAAATGGCTAAAGTAATGGGTGTGCCAATTGAAACCATCAAGGCAAAAATTGAAGACCTGCATGAGTTTAACCCCATGCTCGGACACCGTGGTTGCCGTTTGGGAAATACCTATCCTGAGATTACTGAGATGCAGGCCCGCGCCATCATCGAAGCTGCCCTCAACCTGAAAGCCAAAGGCATAACCGTATTGCCCGAAATTATGATCCCACTTACAGGTACTTTGGAAGAGATGCGTTTGCAGGAAGAAATCGTCCGCAACACCATCGAAGCTGTATTTACCGAACGCAACGACAGTATCAAATTCCTCGTTGGAACCATGATAGAGGTGCCACGTGCGGCGCTTACAGCAGATGAGATTGCCAAGTCAGCTGAATTTTTCTCCTTTGGTACCAATGACCTCACACAGATGACTTTCGGCTATTCACGCGATGATGCCGGTAAGTTCCTGGAAGTGTATAAGCAAAAAGGAATTCTCAAACATGATCCTTTTGAAGTGCTTGACCAAACAGGTGTTGGTCAATTGGTGAAAATGGCAGTTGAAAAAGGCCGCAAAACACGCAAGAATATTAAGTTGGGTATTTGTGGCGAACATGGTGGTGAGCCAAGCTCAGTAATGTTCTGTCATGAAGCTGGTTTGGACTATGTTAGCTGTTCGCCTTACCGGGTGCCAATTGCACGTTTGGCTGCTGCCCAAGCTGTTGCAGCAAAAAAAATGGCGAAGAAAGGCAAAAAATCCAAGAAGGGAAAGAAGTCTAAGAAATAAGCTATAAGCTTAAGAATCAAAGCGTCACCTCGAAAGAAGTGGCGCTTTTTTTTTATGCCGGTTGAAAAATTGACCCAAGTCAATGCAATCGATTGTGGAAGGCAGGGTGTATTTTTTTAAATTTGCCGCTTCATTGCTATTCAATTTTTCAAATCAAAAAAAACAGTATGGCTACAGATCTTACAAAACTCAAATCTGATTTGGCTCGATATGGTATTGACGCCTCACAAGAAATTTTTTACAACCCCTCTTACGAGCTTCTTTTTGAGCACGAAACCGATCCCCAACTCGAAGGGTATGCGCGCGGCGTAGTGACTGATACAGGAGCTGTTTCGGTTGATACCGGCATATTCACCGGTCGTTCCCCCAAAGATAAATACATCGTTATGGACGATGTATCGCGCGATACCGTTTGGTGGTCAACAATTGGCAAAAACGACAACCGCCCGCTCGAGCAGCAGAAGTGGGAGACACTTAAAAGCATTGCTGCCCAGCAACTTTCTAACAAGAGGCTTTACGTAGTTGACTGCTATGCGGGTGCAAACAAAGATTCGCGTCTGAATGTACGGTTTGTTATGGAGGTTGCCTGGCAAGCCCATTTTGTGAAGAATATGTTTATCAGGCCTTCAGAAGAAGAGCTGGCTGCTTTTGAACCGGATTTTATTTCGCTCAATGCCTCCAAAGCCACCAACCCACAGTGGAAAGAAATGGGCATGAATTCCGAAAACTTTGTGGTTTTCAACCTCAAGGAACGCATGCAGCTCATTGGCGGCTCCTGGTATGGTGGCGAAATGAAAAAAGGAATTTTCACCATGATGAACTATTACCTCCCCCTCAAGGGTATTGCTGCCATGCATTGCTCTGCCAATATGGGCAAGAATGGGGAGGTTGCCATATTCTTTGGCCTTTCAGGAACGGGAAAAACCACACTTTCAGCCGATCCCAAGCGCATGCTTATCGGGGACGACGAGCATGGCTGGGACGATGATGGCGTATTCAATTTTGAAGGCGGTTGTTATGCCAAGTGCATCAATCTGAGCAAGGAAAACGAGCCTGATATTTACAATGCCATCAAGCGCGACGCCTTGCTCGAAAACTTGGTGGTGCGCAAAGATGGCAGCATTGATTTTGCAGATGGCTCAAAAACAGAAAACACCCGTGTTTCCTATCCGATTTATCATATCGAAAATATTGTAAAACCAGTTTCAAAAGGTGGCCATGCCAACAAGGTTATTTTCCTGACAGCTGATGCTTTCGGGGTGTTGCCTCCGGTTGCCAAGTTGACAAGTGATCAAACAAAATACCATTTCTTGTCTGGTTTCACGGCCAAATTGGCTGGTACTGAGCTTGGTGTTACTACGCCACAGCCCACTTTTTCGGCCTGTTTTGGGAATGCGTTTTTGGCCTTGCATCCT
>CAYTUA010000029.1:0-7387 GCA_964440855.1 uncultured Lentimicrobiaceae bacterium | reverse complement strand
TTTGGGCTGCAAAAATAAACAAAAAACAAACAGTTGCTTTTGGCACAGCAGAAGCATTGTCTGAAAACTAATTATGCAATCTTAATGGCCTTTAACTTTTATATATTAACCAAAACAACTAATTTAGCACCAAATTCATATCCTTTTCTATGGCCATAGAAGTATCAGATATCACCAAAATCAGGCAATTGCTTTTTGGCGAACCTTTTGCCGAATTGGAAACCCGTTTGGGCAATCTGGAAAAAGCTGTAATCAGTCAGATTGGTGAATTGAACCAAAGGAATAAGCATGATTATGATCAGCTCAAAAGTGCCATTGAGTTATTAAATCAAACCTTGACTGAGCTGGCCGACAGCAGCAAAAAAGCACTGGAGGATTCATTCAAACAGCTGGACGATAGATTTAAAAACTATTTGGCCGAGCATGACAAAACTCACCAGGATTTAAACGCAACTTTACAAAACACTATCGAAAATCTGGAAAAGCAAAAACTATACCTGCTTGACCATCAACAGACTAAAATTGCTGAAATTCAGCAGCAATTGCTCGATCAAACAGCCGGATTGCAGCAAAGCAAAGTGGAGCGGCAATCGCTGGCAAGCCTTTTAACAAATCTCGCCGGACAGTTAAGTTCGAATGAACAAGACAATGCTGTTGGACCCCCCGAAAAGGAAGCCCCCAATAAGGATTAAGCCATGGAGACAAATAAAAACCATAGCGACGGCAATTTGACGGATCAGGCCCAACTGAACAGCCTGCGAAAGCTTATCACGGGTTTAGGCCAGAAGGAATTGGAGCGTTTGCAGCTGTTGATGACAGACCCGCATGAGTTTTCGGAAGAGATAAGCGAACTTCTGCCCCATGCCATCCGCACACTTCTTGACAAAGGCGAAATAGAAACGGAAAGCTTGCTGCCCATCATAGAAGAAACCATGCAAAGCAGCATTCAGCGAAACCCGCGCAAGCTTGCTGATATTTTGTATCCGGTGATGGTACCTGCCATCCGCAAAGCTGTTTCGGAAGACATCAAAAAAATGCTGGCTTCTGTAAATGCAAGCCTCGAATCAGGGTTCTCAGTTAAACGTTTGAAGTGGCGCCTTCAGGCCCTGACCAGCAAAAACACTTATGCCGAAATTGTGTTGGCCAACAGCTTTGTTTACCATGTAAGCCATGTTTTTCTAATCCATCGCGATACGGGCCTGCTCTTGCATGAGGAACGATCGGCAGAATCCGAAACACTGGAATCCAACTTGGTGTCGGCTATGCTGACAGCCATCAGGGATTTCGTAAAAGATTCATTTAAGGAAAAAGGCAGTGGCCCCTTAGAAGAAATTCAGGTAGGCTCGCTTAATATCCTGATTGAGCAAGGGCCTCACGCGATTTTGGCATCTGTTGTGGAAGGCCAACCTCCGCTTGATTACCGTGAAACCTTGGCCGAAACCATTGAAGCCGTTCACTTCAACCACTTTAACGACTTACAGCAATTCGATGGCCAAACAGAAAGTTTCATTCATTCTTCAAGGTTTCTGCAAAACTGCCTGATTCAGGAAAGAAAAGAAAAAAAAGGCAATGCCTTTCCCTGGCCAATATTTATGATTGCACTGTTAATCTTGCTGTCAGTCATTTGGGTTTTCTATGAAAAATACAACCGTCAATCCGAATTCAACAACTTTGTTAAACATTTAGATGAAACAGCCGGATACCATATCACGACCGCAAAAATGCGCTTTAACACCTATACGATTTCTGGCCTAAAGGACCCCGAAGCACGACCACTTGAAGAAATAATGGCCGAGAATCATTTACAAAACAAAAAAGTGATTTTATCGCTGAAGCCCTATGCATCGCTTGATGAAGAATTGGTTTTGAGCAGGGCCAGACGCCAGTTGAACCCACCAGAGGAAGTTCAATTGACATTGAACCCCAACGGATTGCTGAAGCTTACCGGCCAAGCATCCATGGTATGGGTTGATGCTACGCTTGATCGCTATCAGCACATACTTGGCGTAATAAAACTCGACACCAGCGAGTTGAATGTTAAACACGAAAACTCATTTGATGAAATAACAACCCAAAACCTTTCGTGGATTATTCCCATCATCGAAAATTACAGCTTTGCTTTTGATGTAAATGTTGTCAGTCTTGATGCTGAACAGCAACAGCAGTTTGATTCATTGGTGAGCGCGGCTGTTTTTCTGGCGGACTACAATCAGCTCTACAACAAAAAAATGGCGATATTGATTTCAACTTACACCAGCCGCGGGGGCAACGCCCAGGCAAACCTGGAAATAGCCAACAGGCGGGCCGCTGAATTTGTGAAGCTTTTCGGGCAAGCGGGATTAACAAATGAACTTATTGACATACAGATTGTTTTTGTTGAAGATATTGAAGATAAAGTACCACTGCGCTCAGTTACGTTTAAGGTGACCGAAAAAACTGGAGACAGTATATGATAAAAAAGAAGATTACCATGTTGGGGGCTTTCGCTGTTGGCAAAACAAGCCTTGTGCAAAGGTTTGTCAATAGTATTTTCAGCGAGAAATACCAAACCACCATTGGCGTTAAAATTGACCAGAAAATGGTAGAAGTTGATGACAAGCTTGTAACGCTTATGCTATGGGACTTGTATGGTGAAGATGACTTTCTTAAAGTGAAATCCTCCTACCTGATGGGGTCGTCAGGCTATCTTCTTGTTGCAGATGGAACCCGGGCAAAAACGCTGGATGTAGCCATTTCGTTACAAAAAATGGCCAGTGAGCAAACGCAGAATGCCCCTTTTGTTTTTATCCTAAACAAAACCGACCTGAATGACTTATGGGAAATAGATGCTGAAGCCATTGATAACCTGCGAAAAGCGGGCTGGGAAGTTATCCTCACAAGTGCCAAGGAGAACTTCAGGGTTGAAGAAGCATTTCAAAAACTGAGCACAATGATGCTACAGCATAAATAGTGAAGGGTATGAAACCTATCATAAATAAAGGAAAAATTGATCCACTGATCGATCCCGTAATAGAATATGTTTTAAACAACATACCCCCTTATATGGGTTTGTTTGTGATGCAAACAGATGCTGACAACCGATTGAGAAAATGGCTTGGCCCTTGGGAAAAGTATTTCGAAAACAGCCCATCAAACGGTCAAATCATCGATGAATATGCCCCCTTTCTTTTTGGAATGGTGCCACCATTGATTGTTCCGATGACACTGTCGCATGTGCAAATCAGCGACCATATTTATGCTGAAATTCATATTTTATCAGGCGAAGATGGCTCTTTTTGGGTTATCCTACTCGATCAAACACGTCAAACAGAGCTGATGCATCCAATCCTTCAGCGTTTTTATAACAACCGGTTAAAAGGCAAGAAAAACCGAACAGTTTCCTCAGCAAAAAACACTTTGGCGGCCTTATACCTGCTCGACTTTATGACATTTATTAAAAGCCATGATGCCTACAAAATGTTGGGCAATACACCTGATTGGTATAACGACATTGGCAAAGAAAAACTTCAGCATGAAAAAGTGGCTGATTTAAACAATCTATTTCCCTATCTGGAAGTGTTTGAATACGAGGCTAAAGAAGTTTGGAACCGCCATGAAGATGGGAAAATTCTAAGCGGAATTTGGGAAGAAACAACATCTTCCAATGAAAAACTATACCTGCAAGCACATGCCATACGCTATGATCAACGCAATTATCTTTTAATAAAACCTTTAAGTCAGCAATCTGCTCTGAGCAGTGAGTTTGTTCAAAAAGCCCGCGAACAGGAATTGACGCTTGACCGACTTGCAATCACAAAGAAAAGACTCAATCAACTTCTTGATTTCAAGGATCAGTTTGTATCCATCATATCGCATGATTTGCGCTCTCCAATGGGCGCTGTTATTGGCCTTACAGAATTGTTGCTGGCCGATAAAACATTGACCACAAAACTTGATATCGGGCAACTGGAATTGCTGGGTGATATTCGTGATGAGATGTACCGTTTACTTGATTACAATGACAAGTTGTACCATTGGTCAAATCTTGAGCTCGGCAATTTTAGGATTATTAAAAAATCAATTGATGCGGCCAACCTGATCAGTTATGTAAAAAAAATGCAGCTACCCAAAATGACCGATAAAAGCATCACATTTAAAACGGCTGTTCCGGCATCATTCGATATGCAGGGAGATGAAACTTTGCTGGGTCAGGCACTTAATAATTTAGTAGGAAACGCAGTAAAGTTTACGCCCGAAGGAGGTACCATCAGTTTGTTGTTTATAAATGATGAACACGGCAGCAGAATTGAAGTAAAAGACAACGGAATGGGCATGGACCAGGAAAGTTGCGATAAATTATTCGAAGGATTTAAACGCCAGACCAGCCTGGGCACCAAAGGTGAAAGAGGGACCGGATTAGGCCTTGGAATAGTAAAGAAAATTATTGATGCCCACAATTTTAACATCACAGTAGTTTCCCAGCCCGGGGAGGGCTCTGCTTTTACCATTCAATTAGGCAGTTAGTTTCAATAATAAATCATCCCTGCTTAAGTTTTATTAACACTTTATAAATTGTAAGTTAATAGTTGCCAACGCGCTGTAACTGCTTAATTGCTAATTTTGCCCCAAGAAATTATCCATATGGATCAAATAAAAAAAAGCCTTAGCACCAAAAAAATCATCTTGCCCATCATACTGGGCTTAGGTGTAGCATTTTGGCTTTTATACAAAAACTACGATCCCGCAGCATTTACATTTTTTCATTGGACCTGGCAAGCCACCTTATGGCTTTTGGGGGCACTTTTAATGATGATCGTACGCGACCTGGCATATATGTATAGGGTGCGTGTTTTAACCGAAAAAAAACTAAGCTGGAAACAATCCTTGCAGGTGATTATGCTCTGGGAATTTAGTTCCGCCATTTCGCCATCTGTAGTTGGCGGAACCGGCCCGGCAATATATTTTCTATACAAAGAGGGCATCAATTCGGGCAAAAGTACCGCTGTTGTGCTCACGGCCATCTTTCTTGACGAAGTGTTTTTTATACTGATGATTCCCCTTTTGTACTTTTCATTTGGCAGTTTGATATTTCCACCGGAAACATTTGAGTTTTCGCACAGCGTGCGTATGGCCCTGGTAATTGGTTATGTCATCATATTGGGATATACACTGATTCTGGCTTATACCCTGCTTATCAACCCCTACTTTTTCAAATGGTTGCTGTCTTTTGTTTTTTTGATCCCTTTTCTTCGCAAAAGGCGTATGCGGGCCCGCAAACTGGCCAATCAGCTTATCATCACTTCTCACGAGTTGAAAGGCATGTCGCTTGCCTATTGGGTCAAAGCATTTGTTGCTACTATTTTCTCCTGGTCAGGGCGCTATATGGTTGTCAATTTTATGTTTATGGCCTTCTTCTTTAGCACATTAACCCTACAGGACCATTTCCTTATTTACGCACGCCAACTCACGATGTGGATCATTCTGTTGGTGAGTCCCACACCCGGTGGAAGCGGCGTTGCAGAATTTATTTTCAGCGATTTCCTGGGGGATATGATACCGCATATTGCCTGGGCAATACCTTTGGCTTTGCTGTGGAGGTTGCTGACCTATTACCCTTATCTTTTTATCGGGGCGGTGATGTTGCCAGCATGGCTGAAGAAAGTTTACAAAAGCAAATCGGAATACCGGGTGATTGATTAATCTCCCTGATGTTTCGTACATTATCTAAGATATTGGTAATGAAGGAATAAATATAGGAGCATTTTCTTTAGCCTGAAAAAAATCATCTCGCAAACCTCCCGCAGCTGCAAGGAGGTTTTTTTTGCAACCACGATTATAAAATAGCTTTGTGGGCTTAATGGCTTAGTGGGCAAATACATTTTATCCAACAAAGGAGGCAAAGGGGCACAAAGAATTAGCATGCCAAAAAAAAAGCATGCTGAACAAACAACATGCTTTTTCTGTGATTTAAAAATCGCCGGTTAGTACCGGTAATGATCTGGTTTATAAGGTCCCTCAATAGGCACACCTATATAGTCAGCTTGTTCGGGGGTGAGCTTGCTCAGTTTAACACCAATCTGTTCCAGATGCAAGCGGGCCACTTCCTCGTCAAGGTGCTTGGGCAGGCGATAAACACCCACTTCATACTTATTTTTCCATAAATCAAGCTGCGCCAGCGTTTGGTTGGTAAAAGAATTGCTCATTACAAAACTCGGGTGGCCTGTTGCACACCCCAGGTTTACCAAACGGCCTTCTGCCAACATGAAAATTGAATTTCCTGATGGGAAGGTATATTTATCCACTTGCGGTTTGATATTCATTTTTTCAACATCTTTGGCTCTGTCTAGTGCACTCACCTGAATTTCGTTGTCGAAATGGCCAATATTGCATACGATGCTTTGGTCCTTCATTTGGCGCATATGCTCCAGGGTGATCACATCCTTGTTGCCGGTGGTGGTCACATAAATATTACCAATTTTAAGTGCCTCGTCAATGGTAGTCACTTCAAAGCCTTCCATAGCAGCCTGCAAGGCGCAAATGGGGTCTATTTCTGTCACCAGCACACGGGCGCCATAAGCTTTGAGGGATTTGGCCGAGCCTTTGCCCACATCGCCATAGCCCAGTACTACACAAACCTTACCAGCCAGCATCACATCGGTGGCGCGTTTGATGCCATCGGCCAGCGATTCGCGGCAGCCATAAAGATTGTCGAACTTGGATTTTGTAACTGAATCGTTCACATTAATGGCCGGAACAAGCAGCTTGCCAGCTTCATACATCTGGTAAAGCCTGTGGACGCCGGTGGTGGTTTCTTCTGAAACACCCTTCCAGGTTTCAACCGTTCGATGCCAATGCTTTGTATTTTCAGTAAAGGTTTCCTGAAGTATTTTCATCAGGGCATTTACTTCGTCGTTGTCGCTTGCAACGGACAACAGTGCCGGATTTTTTTCGATTTCATAACCCTTGTGTATCATCAGCGTGGCATCGCCACCATCGTCCACAATCAGGTCGGGGCCACCGCCATCACCAAAGGTGAGGGCTTGCTTGGTGCACCACCAATATTCTTCGAGGGTTTCGCCTTTCCAGGCAAACACGGGGATGCCAGCCTCGGCAATGGCTGCTGCGGCATGGTCCTGGGTTGAGAAGATATTGCAACTGGCCCAGCGCACCTCTGCACCAAGTTCAACAAGGGTTTCGATGAGCACAGCCGTTTGTATGGTCATGTGCAACGAGCCCGAAATACGGGCACCTTTCAATGGTTTTTCCTTGCCGTGCTTTTCGCGCAACGACATCAGGCCGGGCATTTCCTTCTCGGCAATTTCTATTTCTTTCCTGCCCCAGCTAGCCAGCTTTAAATCAGCTACCTTGTATTGCAGGTCGGTATCAATAACAGTTTGATTCATAATAA
>CAYTUA010000028.1:0-4380 GCA_964440855.1 uncultured Lentimicrobiaceae bacterium | reverse complement strand
TTGCTGGCCATATAATTGCCCGGACAAAGATGCAAGCCGCTTTGGCCTAATTGGTTGCATATTTTTGTTCCCATTGCCTGAAAATAGGATTGCAATTCCTCCAGGGGTATATTATCATCGTCCGCAAAAATCAGCGCATTGTCCTGATCCGAATTAAAAGCCAGCTCTTCGCGGCCTGCACTGCCAATCACGATAAAGGCAAAGGGGACAGGTGGCGGCCCCAACTCCCGGATCGCAATTTTGATAATCTGTGAAGTAATGGCATCATTGAAACCCGATACAATTTTGTTGGCTTGGCCCACACCGCCCATATCAAACAAGAGCGGCTTCACAAGTGCCGGCACTGTCTGCCTGAGACGCATCATTTCAGTTGGGCTGCTTTCGGCACCAATCGCCTCCTGCAACAGTTGCGAAGGGTTCAGGAAAAGTCCGGAAAGTTTGCTGCGTTCGAGCACAGCCACCGTTTCACCATTTTCATTGCGCAGGGCCAGGTGGGCAATTTGGTTTTTTTCCATCAGGCTGAAGGCCTTTGCAAGCGGCTCATGCTGATCGGCAAATATCACCGGTGCCGTCATAATCTGCGAGGCCATCGCCTCCAATGGGATATCCTGCGGAAGGCATCGATGGGCAATATCCTTGTAGGTAAGTATGCCAATAGGTTTTTGGTTGGTGGTGAGCAACACATAATCTGATTTATGCTGCGCCATCAGCTTTGCAGCCTCACTGATGGAAGCGTCGGCCGGACAAGTGATTGGAGGGCCGCCAAACAAGCGCACATCCTCTTGCCCTTGTGCAAAAAACGCATGCAGTTGATTTAAAAGTGGGCTCAATTCTTCCGGAGGGATGACAGCCCTGTCAATTGCTTCAAGCAGTCCATCGCAAAACAACTGCCCATCCTCCATGTTTTCAGCTATGAAAAGGCTGAGTTTGCAGGCAATCAAATCATTTCCTTTTTTTCGAAGATTGATCTGCTTGCTGATGATACTTCCCTTTTGGCGGAGCTCTGCCAGCAATTCGCGCAAAACGGCTTTGCTTTCGAGTATGTTGGCAAGCGGCACTTTCTTCATTTCACTTTCATCGCGATAACCCAGCAGTTCCACCGCATTCCTGTTGAATTCCAAAAGCCGTTTGCCTTTGAGCGAAAAGCGGAAAACACCGATGCTGCTGTTCTCCATAATCTGCTGAAAACGTTGCCGGTAATCCTGTAGTTCCGTTTTTACAGCGCGATGTTCGTGGGTGTCGCGCAAGCTAAACAGCACCCCTTCCTTGCCGGCAAACTGCACCGGCATGATGGTGAGCACGGCTTCGGTTTGGCTGCCATCTTTGCACAAAAGTTTAACCTCATGCTTAGATTCATCTTTGATATGTTCAAGGTCAATGCCGTGGTCTTCTGCAAACAATTGGTTTACAGGTTTTTGTTCCAACTCTTTGGCGGTGTACTGCAACCACTTTTGAATATAAGCATTTGAATAACTTATTTTTGAGTTTAGCAACAGCATAACCCCTTCGGTGGATGACTCAATGAGTGAGCGGTATTTTTCGCGCGATTCGTGCAATTGCTCCTCAGCGAGGCGGCGGCGGTTTTCAATATGCAGGCTTTGATAGGTAATGAAGAAAATGATGAAGCTGATGAAAACGGTGATGCCCAGCAGGATTAACAACAACTTATTGGTGAGTGAAGAAATTTCCTTTTGTATATCGTCCAGGTAAATGCCTGTGCCAATGATCCAATCCCATGCCGGAAAAGCTTTTACAAAGCTCAGCTTGGGCACAATCAGGCTTGAATCGTCGCGGCGCTGCCATTTGTAACTGATAAAGCCCTCCCCTTCATCTTGCGCAATTTTCAGGGCTTCGATAAACAATTTTTTTCCATCGGGATCAGCATAATCATGCAGGCTTTGTCCTGTAAGTTCATGCACATAGGGATGCATAATCATGGCCGGCTCCAGGTCGGTTATCCAGAAATAATCTTTCTTATCGGCACCATAGCGCAGGGCTTCCACCTCAGCAATGGCTTTTTGTTGAGCCTCTTGCAATGTTAGCAGGCCTTTTTGTTCATCCAGGTGGTATTTTTGCAAAATGCTCCAGGCAGTGTTGGTAAGCTCATGCAGCATATTGCGCTTCTGCTCAATGGCATTGCTCTCGAAAGCAGGGATGATAAAGGCAAAAACAGAGGCCATAAAAAGCACAATGGCCAGCATAGCCGGCAGTACGATTTTTTGAAAAAAACTGGCTTTAATATACTTTTTCATAGCACAAAGCGGCGGTTGGTATTTAACGACATGGCATTTATACTGTTGTTGACGGTATCTAAAACAGCAAACCCATTTACCTGACCGTTGTCGGCCAGGGCCGGAATGCTGATGCTGCAGGCTTTGTCCTTTAGCCTTTTTTCACCAAAGGAGTAATAATCATAGCCATTGAACAATTTGGCCATTCTGCTTTCACCCGGTTCATAATAAATACCGAGGCCTTCGATATGCCGGTGTCCGCAGACACTTAAGGAACAATCATTCTCGTGCAAAAAACGGAAGTGCCCTGCCATTTTCTTGTTTTCATGCCTGTTAAGCAGCACATAACCCGACAAATTGGGATATGCATAATGCGAAACCAACACCTTTTTCCCTCCGAAATGGCCAAACACAAATTCAGGGAGCTTGTCTAAATAGGCCCTGTCATCGTCATTCAATTCCACGGAATAGTCGTCAGCATAATTCCATACTTTACTGCCCCCGATTTCTACCTTTTCCTCAGGCGAAAGGCTGTACCAATTGGCCGGAAACCTGAATCCTGCTGTGTATTTGGGAAATTTTTGCAAATGAAACAAATCATGATTACCTGCCACTATGATGCTGCAGTACTGCCTGATCAAGCTGATACAAGCCCCCACATTGCGGGTAGCCTCGTATTTGCCCCGCAAATAGGGATAGCCAAGAATATCGCCCAAGCAAACCACCTGATCACATTTTTCACGTTCAATCAGGCGAAGGGCTTTCTCCAGGCTCACAACATCTTCGTGTATGTCGGTTATAAAAGCAATGCGCACTGTAACAGCATTAATAATTTGGTTCACCAAATTTACACAAATCCGGCTTGCATTCAACAAAAGCTTTGGCAAACAAACTTAACACTTTCACTCCAAAATACCAATCCAACTTGTGATATACGGAACTGAACTAAAAAACGTTATTTTTGTACACAAACTACCACAATTGCTTATGAAAACAAAGTTCGCCCTACTAATAGCTGTATTCATGATTTTAAGGGTGGGTTTTTTGCCTGCCCAAACGGATGATCTGCCCATCAATCCTGAGAACAACAAAATCCGTTTCCAAGAGGTGGTTACCGAAACAGGGACCAAAGATGAGCTATTTAACCGCAGCATCTACTGGCTGAATAATTATTACAAAGATCCTGTGCGTATTACATCTGTTCGCGATCAGCCAACAGGAAAGATTATTGGCAGGCACACCATTCGCTTGCAATATACGGGTGACGATGGCGTACGCCGCGACGGGGCTTCAGTGTATTACGAGTTTACCCTCGAAATGCGCGACGAACGTTACCGCTATACCATTACCGATTTGTTGCTGAAGACAGCATCCCGCTACGAAATAGAAAAATGGCTCAACAAAGACGACCCGGCCTACGACCCCCGCTGGGATGATTACCTCATACAAATTGCCGAATATGTGGACCAATGGGCAGCCAACCTGAAAGAAATGATGAAGCCCGAACCTGAAAAGGTGGAGGATGAGTGGTAAAATACATGCAGTAACCGCCATTAACATCAATGCCCGGTATGATGATTACAAAAAGGATTTCTATAAAAAATGTACGGCAGATTTTGCTTCAATTTGGATTAAAAACATTCACCAATTAAGAACATGGATAAAAACGATGCTATAGCAATTGCCAAAAAGTATATTGAATTGGTAAATAAGCAATATAAGGTTCAAAACGCCTTTCTTTTTGGATCGTTTGCCCAAAACACAAACCATGCTGATAGTGATATCGACATTGCCTTGGTGTTTGATGAGGTGGATGATTTGATTGATCTGCAAGTTCGGCTTATGCAGATTCGCACAGATGATGATTTATTGATAGAACCTCACCCATTCAAAAGCTCAGAGTTCCATTTGACCAATCCTATGGTGGCTGAAATCACAAAAAACGGGATCGAAATATTCAGTACTGCCGCGTAAAATTATTTTCACGCAAAAGCTGCGGCGCCTGACCCCTTGCGCGATCCAAGCCGGCAGGGGACTCATAATGAAACTTTGGAATACCCCTTCAATCATTAAATTATTCACTCAAATGCGGGTTCAACGCCCTGCCTTGAGGATCGCTCGTAAGGCCTGCATACATGGTCAGCCGCCT
>CAYTUA010000027.1:0-3025 GCA_964440855.1 uncultured Lentimicrobiaceae bacterium | reverse complement strand
AGCTTGAGGATCTGAAATTAAGCGGCGCCGCTGAATTGCAAAGCGAGGATGTGATTGAGGCGAGAAATTTTGCCATCAGTCTGAGCGGAGCCAGCAAAGCCAGTCTCCAGCTTCGTGCTGACGATTTGCAGTCAAGACTGAGCGGAGCCTCAAAACTGTATATTTCAGGTGTTGCTGATGAAGTAGAAGCACGCTTATCGGGTGCCTCCCGTCTGTTTGCTGATCAGCTAGAATCAGAAGAGGGCAGTTACAGGCTTAGTGGATCTTCCAAAGCGGAAGTATGGGTAGTACAAAGAATTGATGCAAGAGCCAGCGGTAGCTCAAAACTGATTTATGCCGGAGAGCCCAGGCAGATAAACAGCAATACTTCCGGTGCGGCCTCCATCAGGAAAAAGTAGATAACTTAAAGTAATTAATAATAAGGCAAATACGATAAAGCATTTGCCAAGTCCGAGCTGATGGGAAGTGCATTTATGCCAACGTAAATCTTTATGAATCCAGGTAAATTTTGATGCTGCCTATGCGGATTTTGGCTTCCATCATAATGGGTATCTGGCCTGGATTGCTACTCACCCAGATTTTCAACTTTTCGCCAGGCTTCAGGATGTGCCCGCGTTGCAAAGTGGTTGTAAACAAATAACAAATGTGTTCAGTTTGTGAGCGGCTGCTGATGGTTTCCATGCCTTCATAAACAATGGGCATTTCATATACCTGGTCATCTATGAGAATTTTAATAATGATTTCTTCTCCGATTTTTGCCTTTTTAAAATCAATAGACCTGGCTACAAAGGAAGCAGTGAGCGCATCATAGGTACAGGCAGGCAAGCGGATGGTTTGTTCTGTGAAAGGAATATCTGTTTCTGAAATGGAAGCATGCACAATTTGTTTATCATGGTCGAACTGATAGGTATGGTATCTATTATATCCGTTTATCAGTGAATGTCGACGATAAGTAACAGGCTGTAGTTGTGTTATTTCAGTGATAACTTCAATGGTGTCCCTAACTTTATAAAGCCAATCCCAATGGGTTGAGGAGGCCCCTGTGCCATAAAAATAGTAAAAGGGCTTGCCGTCAACAAGGGTGTCGGATGTAATCGTTCTCACCCAGCCTGCATCAATCCACAACATGCCTAAATTATAGGCAATCCGGTAGTCGATTTGCTCGCCTATGTGAATTGGCTTGTTGCTTGAATAGCAGTGGCTCTGAGAAAACAAGGATTGGCCATGAAGGCAGAAAATAAATCCAATAAAAAATAGTATGCGGATCAAGGGGGTAATTTTTTGGCAAAATTAAAACAATAAACTGAATGTAGTTTAAAATCAAATTAACATTAGATGGTGGAATTTATTACCTTTGCACCCAATTTTTTAACTGCATTTTACTATGATTAACATCAGTTTTCCTGATAACAGTGTAAGACAATACGAAGCTGGAACTACCGCCCTGGAAATTGCCCAAAGCATAAGTGAGGGCTTGGCGCGCAATGTGTTATCGGCCAAGGTGGACGACGAGGTGTGGGATGCCACACGACCTATTAAGAGCGATGCGCGATTAAAACTGCTCACATGGAACGACCCTGAGGGTAAGGCTACCATGTGGCATTCCTCAGCACATTTGATGGCAGAGGCTGTTGAGCAGCTCTATCCTGGCGCCAAATTTGGCATAGGGCCTGATATTGAAAATGGTTTTTATTATGATATTGATACCGGAGACAAGGTATTGACAGAGAGTGATTTGCTTGAGATTGAAAAAAGAATGGCCGCTCTTGCCAAAGAAAAGCAAACCTTCAGGCGCGAAGACATCAGCAAGGAGGATGCTTTAAACTTTTTTGGAAAAAAAGGCGATGAGTACAAGCTGGAACTTATAAGCGAATTGAATGATGGGGAAATTACCCTCTACAAGAGTGGTACTTTTACCGATTTGTGCCGTGGCCCCCATCTTCCCAACACTGGTTTTATCAAGGCCATCAAGTTGCTCAGCATTGCTGGTGCTTACTGGCGGGGCGACGAAAACCGCAAGCAGCTCACCCGCATTTATGGCATCACATTTCCAAAAAAGACAGAGCTGGACGAGTACCTGCATATGCTGGAAGAGGCCAAAAAGCGCGATCACCGCAAGCTGGGTAAAGAACTGGAATTGTTCACCTTTTCTCAACGTGTAGGTTTGGGGCTGCCGCTATGGCTGCCCAAAGGGGCTCAATTGCGCGAACGCTTGGAGCAATACCTGAAAAAAGTACAAAAGGAAGCCGGATATTTGCCGGTAATCACCCCCCATATTGGCAATGTGAACCTCTATAAAACATCGGGTCACTTTGATAAATACGGAGCTGATTCTTTCCGTCCCATTTCGACCCCTGTTGAGGGGGAAGCCTTTTTTCTGAAACCAATGAATTGCCCGCACCACTGTGAAATCTATGGGCATAAACCACATAGTTACAAGGATTTGCCCATTCGTTATGCTGAATTTGGCACGGTCTATCGTTACGAGCAAAGTGGCGAATTGCATGGTTTGACCCGCGTGCGTGGTTTTACGCAAGACGACGCGCATATATTCTGTATGCCCGATCAGATAAAGACAGAGTTCAAAGGTGTGATCAAGATTATTTTGCAGATTTTCAAAGCGCTTGATTTTAACCAATTTATAACGCAGGTTTCGTTGAGCGACCCCAAGACACCTGAGAAATATATAGGGAGCAAGGAAAACTGGGAAAAGGCAGAGCAGGCCATTATTGAAGTGGCCCAGGAAGAAAATCTGGAATATGTTGTTGAATACGGCGAAGCGGCTTTCTACGGTCCAAAAATGGACTTCATGGTAAAGGATGCCCTGGGAAGGAAGTGGCAATTGGGAACCATACAAGTGGATTACAACCTGCCCGAGCGTTTCGACCTGACTTATATAGGTTCCGACAACGAAAAGCACCGTCCGGTGATGATTCACAGGGCACCTTTTGGGTCGATGGAGCGGTTTGTAGCTGTATTGGTTGAGCATTGTGCCGGAGATTTCCCGTTGTGGCTGGCTCCAGAT
>CAYTUA010000026.1:0-6589 GCA_964440855.1 uncultured Lentimicrobiaceae bacterium | reverse complement strand
GAAGCCCTCTGTGCTAATCAGTGCTAATCTGTGGACCATAAAACTTCCGCAAGGAAGCCCCAGCGTGCTCATCCCTGCCTAGCCGACAGGCAGGCGTGCCAATCAGTGTAATCCGTGGACAAAAACACATTTCCGTAAGGAAGCCCTCCGTGCTAATCTATGGACCATAAAACTTCCGCAAGGAAGCCCCAACGTGCTCATCCCTGCCTAGCCGACAGGCAGGCGTGCTAATCCATGGACAATTCTCAGTTTAGATTGGTTTTGTGATGTATTGCTCATCAAAAATCATCAATCTTCAATCAAAAAAAATGATTGCTGATGGTATGCACATTAGAAATCTGCCTTTTTTACGGCAAAGTAAATCTACTTGCCGGAAGACAGACCTGAACGCATGCGATAAATCCAAATTCCGAAACCTGAAATCCAAACAGTTTAGTAATTTCGCAGCCTGAAACAGGGACAGTGCATGCACGCTTTATTTGTGTTAACTGTCAAAATACCAAAATCATAAATCTGAAATAGCACCAAGGGGATGGATTATAATTTTACGGAATCGGAAAAAAAATGGCAGGATTACTGGCGTGCCAATAAAGTTTATAAGGTTGAAACCGACCACAAAAAGCCCAAGTTTTATGTGCTGGACATGTTTCCCTATCCTTCGGGGGCAGGCTTGCATGTAGGCCATCCGCTTGGTTATATTGCCTCCGACATTTATTCACGCTATAAAAGGCAAAAGGGCTTCAATGTATTGCACCCCATGGGCTATGATGCCTACGGCCTGCCTGCCGAACAATACGCCATCCAAACCGGTACCCACCCGGCCATTACCACCGAAAAAAATATTGCCCGTTATCGGGAACAACTCGACAAACTGGGCTTTTGTTTTGATTGGGACCGCGAAGTGCGCACCAGCGACCCCGCTTACTACAAATGGACGCAATGGACTTTTATCCAATTGTTTAACCATTGGTTCAATAAAAAAACCAATAAGGCTGAACACATAAGCGGATTGGTCAGCCATTTTGAAGCCAATGGCAATGCCGGTATTGAAGCTGCCTGTAGCGAAACGCCACTTTTTTCAGCCACTGAATGGCAAGCGATGGGCCAGAACCAACAACAGGAAACCTTGATGAGCTACCGCCTCGCTTACCTGGCCGATACCATGGTAAACTGGTGCCCTGCATTGGGCACGGTGCTCGCCAATGACGAAGTAGCCGAAGGCTTGTCCGTTCGCGGCGGCCACCCAGTTGAACGCAAAAGCATGAAGCAATGGCTGTTGCGCATCACAGCCTATTCCGACAGGCTGCTCGAAGGCCTGGATAAAATTGACTGGAGCGAATCCTTAAAAGACATTCAACGCAACTGGATTGGGCGCAGCGAAGGCGGAAGTATGGTTTTTGGTGTTGACGGTTCAAAGCATACGATTGAAGTATTCACCACCCGTCCGGATACCATTTTTGGTGCCACTTTTATGGTATTGGCCCCTGAGCATGAATTGGTTGCTGAACTAACCACAGCTGAATACAAGCCTCAGGTGGATGAATATGTCCGCAAAACGAAAAACCGCTCCGAACGCGAGCGCATGGCCGAGGTGAAAAAAGTAAGCGGGCAATTCACAGGTGCCTATGCAATCAATCCATTTACGGAAGAAAAAATCCCCATCTGGATTGCCGACTATGTGCTGATGGGTTATGGAACAGGTGCCATTATGGCTGTTCCCGGGCACGATAGCCGCGATTTTGCTTTTGCGCGCCATTTTGAGCTTCCTATCATACAGGTAGTGTCCAAAGCCGGCGAAACCCCTTCTGATCCTGCAAGTTGGGAAGAGTCGTATGATGCCAAGGAAGGCGTGATGATCAATTCTGGTTTTATCAACAATATGGATGTGAAGCAAGCCATCAGTGCCGTAATTGCCGAAACCGAAAAGCGGAATATCGGCAAAGGCCGCGTCAACTACCGCCTGCGCGATGCCATTTTCAGCCGTCAGCGCTATTGGGGCGAACCTTTCCCGGTGTATTACAAAGAGGGCATGCCTTATATGCTGGACGAAAGTGAATTGCCGCTGGAATTGCCCCCGGTGGATGCGTACCTTCCTACCGAAAGCGGTGAGCCTCCATTGGCAAGGGCTAAAAGCTGGCAAACTAAGGAAGGTTATCCGCTTGAAACCAATACTATGCCGGGTTTCGCCGGCTCCAGTGGATATTACCTTCGCTATATGGACCCCCACAATCAGGAAGCCTATTTTTCAAAGGAAGCCAATGCCTATTGGCAAAATGTCGATTTGTATATCGGTGGTGCCGAGCATGCCACCGGCCACCTGATTTATGCGCGTTTCTGGAATAAGTTCCTCTTCGACCTGGGGCTGGCCTGTATGGAAGAACCCTTTCAAAAGCTGATCAACCAAGGGATGATACAGGGCAGGTCGAGTTTGGTGTATCGCATCAACCCCGAAAAAATGGCTGAATACGTACTTTGGGAACAGCTGAAGGACAAGCAATTGGGAGTGGAATTTGTGCGCAATTACCGCGATGGCAAACGTATTTTTGACTTTTATTGCCCCGAAGCCAGATTGATCATTGAAGTAAAAAAGCAGCAATCACTCGAAAAACTGGCTGAGTCTTATGAAAGCTGGGCCAACGAAAAAGGGTATAAACTGCTGCTGATTCCTATTCGCGATTTCCTCGACAGCCGGGAAGAGATTGGCCAGCGCATCAAGGATGCCCTTGCTGGCAAAAACATAGCTGCCTTTGTTGAAAAAGAAGCCATTGAGAATTTCCCTGCTTTTGTATCAAAAAATTATCCCGGACGCACCTATTTTTCTGATCCCATACACGTGGACATCAACCTGGTGCACAATGATGTTTTAGATGTTGAAGCTTTCAAAAAATGGCAGCCCCACCTGGCCAACGCCAAATTTATTCTGGAAGAAGGGAAATATGTGTGTGGCTGGGAAGTGGAAAAAATGTCGAAATCAAAATACAATGTGCAAAACCCGGATGAACTGATTGACCGCTACGGTGCCGACACCCTGCGCATGTATGAGATGTTCCTGGGACCCCTGGAGCAATCAAAACCCTGGGACACACAAGGTATCGAAGGCGTGTTTAGGTTTATCCGTAAGTTTTGGCGCTTGTTTCATGACGGAGACAATAATTTCAACCTCAGCGAAGAAAAAGCCACGGATGCCGAGCTGAAAGTGCTGCACCGCACCATTAAAAAAGTGGAGGAAGATATTGAACGCTTTTCGTTCAACACAGCTGTTTCGGCATTTATGATTTGCGCAAACGAACTTGCTGACCTCAAATGCAACAAACGCGAAATTCTTGAACCACTTACGGTTTTGATGTCGAGTTTTGCACCCCATCTGGCTGAAGAAATATGGCATCTCTGCGGCCATCAGGAATCGGTTGTTTTGCAAAGTTTTCCTGCCTGGAGCGAAAACTACCTCACCGAAAATACGTTTTCCTATCCTGTGTCGTTTAATGGTAAAACGCGCTTCAAGCTTGAGCTGCCGATAGATATGGACAAAAGTGCTGTTGAAGAAGCTGCCCTGGCATCGGAGGAAGCCCAGAAATGGCTGGAAGGCAAGCAAGTGCGAAAAATTATTGTCGTGCCAAAACGTATTATAAACATAGTGGTTTAATGAGGAATTTCAAACGCGGATTTGTAAGTAAGTTATCAAACTGGTCGAAGCCTTCGTTGATTCCCCATTTACTAATCTTGCTGTTAACATTTTTTACATTTCAGTTAGCTGCCCAGGAATATCGCAGCCATCCCAATACGGCTTTTAAAACTGGCGAATTGCTGCAATACAGGGTTTTTTACAGTTCGGGTTTTCTGGTGAATTTTACAGCAGGCTATGCCACCATTGAGGTGAAGGACCACGACAAGCCCGTTTTTGGCCGTGATGTGTGGCAAATCGTTGGCGAAGGCAGCAGTCGCAAAGCTTTCGACTGGTTTTTCAAAGTGCGCAACCGCTATGAGTCCTTTGTTGACAAGGAGGCGTTTTTGCCCCATCTTTTTGTGAGGCGCACACGCGAAGGTGGTTATGTAAAAGACGACGATGTATATTTCTACCGAAACGAAGGTTTTGCTGTGAGCCGAACAGCTCGAAAGGAAACACCTGAAAATGTACACGATTTTGTTTCGGCGCTTTATTATATGCGCACTTTGGAGGTGGACGACTTTACAGCCGACAGCAGTTTTTATGTGGATTTTTTTCTGGATGATTCTGTGTATGTATCAAAAGTAAAATACCTCGGCACTGAGAATATCCGTACCCGTTTGGGCACCTTCCGCTGCCTGAAATTTGCCCCCATGATGGCCACCGGCAATGTATTTGCCGATGCCTATCCCATGCATGTGTGGGTTACCGACGACCAAAATAAATTGCCCATCCTGGCCGAAGCCAAAGTGGTTGTGGGCAGTGTAAAAATGGAACTGACTGATTACCGCAAGTTGCGGAATCCCATGAATTCGCTTATCAAACAACCTTAATTCGGGTTCAGAATCAATTTGGTTCGATAATTGCTTAACTTGCATTGTTTTTGTCGGGAAATAGCTGCATCTGCCACTAACCGGCAAAAGGTTTGACTTTGCCGTCATGACAAAAGGTTTGAGAATACAAAAATAGTTGACCATGAAAAATTACAAATCCATTTTCCGCTTTGGCCTTATGGCCGCCCTTATACTGATGATAAACCCGGCCTTTATGAAACCAGATGACAAGCCTTACGAGGAACTGTGGAAAGAAGTGGATGCCCTGATGGAGAAAGGCTTGCCCCGATCGGCACTCGAAGTAATTGATGTGGTGCAACAAAAAGCCCTCACTGAAAACCAGGGACAGCAACTGCTCAAAGCGGCCATCTACCGTTTTGCTGCAAATCAACTATTTGAAGAAGACCACTTGCCCAAAGCCATTGATTTTGCACAAACACAATTGCCCTATTTAAAAACCCCCGAAAAGCAAATGCTGCAATCCATTTTGGCAGAGCTGTATGTATTCTATTACCAGCAAAACCGGTATTCTCTGCTCGACCGAACTTCCATCTCAGGCGAACGTCCGGCAGATATGAAAGAGTGGGATTTGAACACCTTGCGGGAGGTAATCCGCGAAACCTATCTCAAGTCTTTGCAGGAGGCAGATCAGTTAGCAAACCATCAACTTGCTGACCATGAAACAATCATCACCCTGCCAGACAAGGAAAGCAGCCAATTGCAACCGACAGTGTATGATTTTTTGGTTCATCGTACACTTTCCTTTCTGCTTTCAGGCGATGCCGGCATCAAACCTGATGCTTCGGCATCTTTAAGTCACAACGGTTTATTTGCCCCTGTTGCGGATTTTATTAAAACGGATTTTACGTCAAATGATAATGATATAGAATTATCAATCAATCTCATACAACAATTGTTAACGGTGCATTACACATCAGGGGATGTTACAGCTTTGGTGTACAATGATATCAAGCGATTGGAACTGGCACATGCACATTACCGGGGCACCGAAGATAAGGACCAGCTGTTTGAACAGGCCCTCACCGCTTTACTCCAACGGCATCGTCAGCATCCGGCTTCGGCTGATATATCCTATGCCTTGGCTAATTTTTTGGTTCAAAGCGATACGCCTGTTTCAGAAGAAAATGAGGCTGAAAAACGATTCAAACTAAAGGAAGCACTCACCCTTTGCGAACAAGCTTTGGAGGAACATCCCGAAAGCCGTGGTGCCGCCAATTGCAAGGTGGTGCAGGCCCAAATCCTGCGCAAGGAACTGGCCGTAACAGTGCAACGTGTTTCTTCGCCCGACGAAGCCATCCCCGCACTGCTCGATTACAGAAATATTACTACGCCAGCTTTCAGGCTCATTTCAATTGATACAGAAGCATTGGAAGAAATTATGGGCATCGTGAACCAGGAGCAGCAACGGAAAGCCATGCTGGCACTGGAGCCCATGAAAAGCTGGCAACTCAATCTGCCTTTTGAGGAAGATTACAGAAGCCACAATATGGTGATCAATCTGCCGGCACTGAACAAAGGGCTCTATTTGTTGCTGGCTTCATCAAATGAAGATTTTGCTAAGGGCGAAATTATTGAATATGCAAGCTTTCAGGTGAGCGGACTTAGTTTTATCAGCAGCAAGCGCGAAGGCACCAATCACTTTTACCTGCTCGAACGCGAAAGTGGCAAGCCAGTGCGCAATGCAACCATCCTTATTATGAGTCGTGCGTATGATTATTCGAATCGTAAATATACCATTGAGAAAAAGCTGGAACTCAAAACAGTACGCGATGGCAGTTTTAGTTTTGGTGCCGACGACAATTTGCCGGGCAACAGGGCTTTTTATGTTGAAGCCATTACAAAGGACGACCTGCTTTATTCCGACAATTATTTTGATGTTTATAAAGCACGCGAAAATAAGCGGGTACAAACCCGTACCTGGTTCTTTACTGACAGGGCCATTTACAGGCCCGGGCAAGCTATCCATTTTAAAGGGATTGTGCTCGAAAAGCAAGGTGATGACTATGACATTGTTAAAAATCAAGAACGAACAATCAGGTTTTTTGATGCCAACGGGCAAGAGGTATCTTCA
>CAYTUA010000025.1:0-8778 GCA_964440855.1 uncultured Lentimicrobiaceae bacterium | reverse complement strand
ACTGATATTGTGTATCTGCAAGACCATCTGTACCTGACTTCCACTGTGTAACGGCTTTCCACTGTTTACAGTCAATGCATACTCGAAACGCAATTTATCTGCCAGTTGCAGTACTTTTTGATGCTTGCTGTACTTATCATCTTTCACCCTGACAGTCAGATTACTGATGCGATCAGGTGTTGCAGAAATACCCGATAGAAAGCCCTCTTCATTGATGGAAATTCCGTCAGGAATAGGTTCAGGCACAAGCCTATAGCTGGTATGTATGGGTTTTAAGGCAGTGTTGCTCCCACTAATTAATTGGTAAGCAACATCATTTCCGGCTGATACCCCGCCATACCATAGTATAGCCTCATCTTCATCAATATCCTTGTAATGGAATTCGATGTTTCCGTCGGGATAAAGTAACAGCGCAAACTCCGCAAAGCCAATGGTTTCGTCATAGTACTGCATGGGTTGCTTCCAGCGGAAGGCAGCCTGATTTTCATCGCCTGCGTACCAGATTCCTTCCTCTTTATTATTGCCCTCATAGTATTTGATGGGCGTAAATAGAAAGGCCGATATGTTTCGCATCGCCCTGAAAAGCAAATAGGTATCCTTATAATAAGGCCAAGGGAAAATATCGGGCGAAAAGAGCAAAAAACCATCTTTATGCACAAATATTTCGTTGTAGTTTTCCCCATAAAATGGAAAATCGAATTCTATTTGCTGGCTGCCATATTTGAAATTAGGGCCTTCCAGTTCAATCAACTGCTGATCAATCTGCGGAAAATCAGCCTCAACAAACTGCTGGTGATATGGCGTAATCAAATCCCACCGATAGGGCTGACTCCCTCCTGTTGCTTCAAACTGAATGCCTGCATCAAAAAGGGGAATTTCGTCCGTTGTAATTTCAACCTTTTCAAAATCAAGCTGGTGCCTGATTCGCAAACTGGTCAAATCGTTGTGCTTAATCACAACATTTTGCTGGGGATGGGCTACTTCCAGCACTTCTCCTCCGGTATAATCGTGGAGTGCGTATCGCATAATTTTTCCTGCACCTTCGTTGAGGATGTCATTTTCATATACTTCGAGATAGAAATCCGCTGCTTGTCCTGGTTCTATATAACTAAGTAAAGGACTGATATCCAATCCAATTTCAATAGTCTTAAAAGCTTCGTCCGTATTGTAGCCTTGCATATAATTCCTGCCACCCTGATAATTAAAGGCCGGAAAATGAAGCCTGTACTGTGGTATAGTGCTAAGTGTATCGCCCGAAACCCCTGCCACAATCCTGATCTGCTCACGGCTGTTGTGTTTCAATTCCAGCTTGATGGTCAACAGGGGCTCATAGTTTTCGTGTACATCAATCACATTCACCATGTGGTTCCAGATACCACCATCATACACATCTTCGGCCAGGGTTTTATACATCATATAGGCAAAGCCCTCATTGGCCCAGTTGTCACCATAAGAATTGGCGTATTTCAAGGCGCCAATTTCCCAGTCGCGCATATCAACAATTCCGTCGTTATTGATATCCAAGTGGTTGGTATATTGCCCATCACCGTTGTAATCAAAACGGATGCTGTCGTTAAACCCCACAATGGTCATGGCATGGGTAGCCACATGACCGGGGAATTCAATCACCACTTTTTTGCCAGCCTCCGGGGTTCCTGCCGGAAGGTTTTGCAGCGACCAAGGACTGGATGCGTTAAAATTGGCCACGCCACCATATTCGGCTCCTTCCAGCCTGTGTGTAAGCCAATGCTTCAGGGTATTCAATCCTTCGGGAGTGCCTACATCAATTCTATACACCTTTTTCAGCCGATTTTTCATGGCCCGGTAATACTTATCATAACCGCTGAGCCAAATCAAACCATCATCAATGGCCAAACCGCCATAATCAGCTTCTGTCGGCATTCCCAACCGGCGTGCAATTTCAAAACTGTGCATATAATTCACCCCATACCAGCCATTATAGCTCATAAAATTATAGGCGAAATGTGTGGGATAGCGGTTGTTGGAGTCCAGTGCAGGGAGATTTCGTTTCCGACACATTTCGTAGGTGAAATTGTAAGCAATGCCTGCTGCTTGCCCGCAACTTGCGCCAATTTGAGAAATGATGGGTGGAAAATAGGACAATGCCGAATTGTCAATGGATGTTGGTAAAACCAACGCCCTTAAATGCGTTGGCAGGCTGATCTCAGGCAATTGGCTCAACCACAGGGAATCATCCGCAGTGATGTAGGATGTTTCAGCCTGTTCAGCTTTCCCATCAAAGCGGGTCTGTGCAACTTGATTTAGTGGGGTAAATGCTAGTGCGAGTAAAGCACCCAGAAGCAATAATTTTGTTGGCAGTTTGCTGTGAAAGCATGAGATGTGGCGCATTTTTGTCCGAATTAGGAAATTTGACACAGAAAAACATCAACTAAAAAGTTAACCGCGCTAAAATAGGTTTTTATCAATTGATTTGAAAATTTTATAAGTTAACGGTTCCCTCAGACTAATTTCATCTTTTAATGTGTCGCCAATAAAAAAGCAGATGCAAAACCTGTCAAATTTTAAAGGAAAAGCATCAATTGACTAGCTCATCAATTATCGAAACATCAATGCCACAATCAAACAACAGCACTTACTTCAAAATGCCCCTGTTACGCAGTAAGGCATCCTTGTCAGGTTCCTGGCCACGGAAAGCCACATACAAGGTCATTGGATCGTCGGTACCTCCTTTGGCCAAAACATTTTCCCTGAATTTGGTTGCTGTTTCTTTATCGAAAACGCCTTTTTCCTTAAAGAGCTCAAAAGCATCTGCATCAAGCACTTCAGACCAATAATAGCTATAATAACCTGCGGAATAACCCCAAACAAAAATGTGGTTGAAATAGGTAGTGCGGTAACGCAGAATGATTTCAGGCAAAAGGCCGGCTTTGTTGATGGATGCATTTTCGAAATCACGCACATTGCGCAACTCAGTATCGCTGAGGCTGTGCCAATCCATATCGAGCAAAGCAGCAGCGATAAATTCTGTTAATGTAAAGCCTTGGTTGAAGGTACCACTTGCCGTCATTTTTTCAACCAATTCAAAAGGAATCACCTCCCCTGTTTCGTAATGTTTGGCATAGATTTCGAGCATTTCAGGACGCGAAGCCCAATGTTCCATAATTTGGGAGGGCAGTTCCACAAAATCACGTGGAACGTTGGTGCCACTGAGACTTTCGTAGGTGACGTCGGACAATAATCCATGCAGGGCATGGCCCATCTCGTGGAACATGGTGCGTACTTCATCCCAGCTGAGCAAAGCAGGTTTTCCGGCACCCGGAGGTGTAAAATTGTAATTGGTTGTTACTACAGGCGTTATCATTTTTCCATCCTTGCGCGATTGTTCCCTGAAACTGCTCATCCAGGCACCGCCCTGCTTTTGGCCTCCACGCGGAAAAAAGTCTTTGTATAAAATGCCAATATGGCTGCCATCATCTCCTTTCACTTCAAACACCTGCACATCAGCGTGGTATTTTGGTAGATCGAAACGTTCTTCAAAGGTGATGCCCCACAATTTATTGCACAATTCAAAAATGCCATCACGTACATTTTCCAATTTAAAATATGGACGCAATTGTGATTCGTCCAGGTCAAACTTCTCCTTGCGAAGAATCTCTGTATAATAAGCCCAATCCCAGGCTTCCAGTTTGAAATCCTCTCCACGGCTGTTTATCAGTTTTTGCAGGTTTTTGGCTTCCAGTTGCGACATGGGCCTGGCTGCATCCATCAATTCATTCAGGAACACTTGTACTGTTTCAGGTGTTTTGGCCATGGTTTCCTCCAAAACAAAAGTTGCATGGGTATCATAACCAAGCATCTGTGCTTTTTCGACACGCAAGGATACTATTTTTGAGGCGATCTCCTTGTTGTCAAATTCATTGTCGTTGTCACCCCGCATAAAATAGGCCGTATGAATATACTCACGTAATTTGCGGTTATCGGCAAAGGTAAGTACCGGATAAAAACTGGGCCTATGCAGCTGAAACATCCATTTACCTTCTTCTCCAGCATCAGCTGCTGTCTGTGCTGCTGCATCAATGGCAGCCTGTGGAATTCCTGCCAATTCAACTTCGTCATCAACCAACAAGCTGAAATTGTTTGTTTCGGCCAATACATTATCGCCATACTTTAGCGAAAGCAAGCCCAACTCTTCATTGATGGCACGCAGTCGCTCCTGGGCAGGACCATCAAGTAAAGCACCACCCCGCACAAATCGCTTATAGGTTTTGTCGAGCAAGGTTTGCTGCTCCCGGCTCAAGCTGAGGCTTTCGCGGTTTCGGTAAACCGTATTTACGCGTTCGAAAAGCTTGGCATTTAGCAAAATATCATCTGCATGGGCCGACATAATGGGCGAAAGGGTTTTAGCTACTTGTTGCAATTCCTCACTGGAAAGTGATGACTGGTAATTGTAAAACACGCCATTGATGCGGTTCAGCATGGCGCCACTCATCTCGAGGGCTTCGATGGTGTTTTCAAAAGTAACCAACTCAGCGCCATTTGTTATGGCTTCTATCTCCCCTTTTTGTTCCTCAATACCCCGTTCAAAAGCGGGCAGGAAATGGGCTGTCTCGATCTTGTCAAATGGCGGAAGTCCATAGGGTGTGTCGAATTCAGTAAAAAAGGGGTTTTGATCTTTTGATTTCTCAGCAGGAGAACAGGATATGGCCATTGTTACGATGATTAAAAGATAAATTGTTGATTTCATGTGATGGTATGATTTGATTTGAACGGCTAAATTAAGTCTTTCAAACCAATATCCTATAAAAAAATTGACAGCAAGGTGCTTGCATGTAAACACTTTAGCTGTCAACTTAAAAATCAAATTTATTTGAGATTGCTAATACGACCAATTTAGGATTTCTTGTATTTGATGGTGCAACCTATTGCACGGGTGGTTGCCGGTTCGGGCATTTTACCATTCATCAGCTTGTCAATGGCCGATTCCACATAATGCTTTGAAGCGGCATCAGCATCCTCATGGTTGTCGTCGATAGCACCAATATAGCGTACAATCAAATCTCCCTTTTCGCGGTTCAGCAGAAAGACGTGAGGCGTGCGGGTGGCACCATATTGCTTGAAAACAGTTTGGTCGGCATCAAGCAAATAAGGGAATGTAAAGCCTTTTTCCTGCGCCCTCACAATCATGTTTGAATAGCTGTCCTGCGGCACAATGGTGGAATCATTCGGATTGATGACGATTACCGGGTAACCAAGAGGTGCAAACTTTTTGTCAAGAGCTATTTTCCGGTCTTCATAAGCCACAGAATAGGGACAATGATTGCACGAAAACATCAGGATAAAACCTTTGGCATCAGGATAGTCGGCCATAGAAACCATGGTGCCGTCAACATTGCGTAGTTTAAAGTCGGCAGCTTTGTCGCCAATTTCATAACCATCGGCGTAGCTTAGGCTGAAAGCAGCCACAAAAAAGATCGATAAAATTAATTTTTTCATATATGTCTTATAGATTTAAAAGGGGTTTAACAATTTCATTGAGTTCATCATAGGTATAACTTCCTTCGTGAAATTTACGGAAGTTTTGTGCACTGTTATAAATAACTGTTGCAGGAATGGCACCTGTCCAGCTGTTATCCACCTGCGGTATCCATGCATTGGCGTCGGGTTCGTGAAGCATGATAACCTCGGCTTGCAAATCGTTCTTAACAACATAAGGTATCAGGCGGCTTTCGAGGCTTTTCCTGAAATCGAGGCTGACCAGAATCATTTTGAATTTTTCATGCTTGTATTTTGCATGCAGCTTTTCAAAATCAGGAAGTTCCTTAATGCAAGGCACACACCATGTAGCCCAGAAATTTATGACATAAGTGGTATCGTTCTGAGCATGCAACAGGGGTTTGAATTGCTTAAAATTATACACTTCTATTGATGTCTGACTGTGCAATTCAGTGAATAAAAATAGGGTGATCAACAGCAATCCAATTCGCTTCATAATAGCAAAGTTAAAAAACAAACGCTTAAACCTCAATTGATTAACACTTATTTAACAGTTTATAAAAAAGCACCCCCAGCCATGTATTCAGCACTTAGCTTTGGGGCGAAATGGCTGTGAGGTGCAGGTATCTGATTTGTTATTCAATATGGACCTATGGTTGGAATGGGATATGCGAATCATGCAAGATTATCTTGAGTTCGCCGTCATCGTTCTTGGTGTAGGCAAATGAATATTCCACCTTCACAGGGTCGCTGCCATCGGCCGGGGTAAAATAGTAATTACCCATTGCAACAGCCATATTACCAATAATTTTGGTTCCGATGTTTTCCCATCGTACGGCAGTCCATGGCTTGATAGCAAAACCTTTGTCCTCAGCATAATTTTCATCACCTCCTACAAAATAGGACAAGGCACCTTGAAAATCGGTACGGAATTGCTTTTCGGCAGCCAGTGTTGGTTTAAATAAAACTGTACCTTCCTGGTAATTGTAAAACTGATTAATATGCGCTGTTGCCGCTTTTGCAACATCACCCTTGTCTTGAAAAACCTGGCCAATCCTTACAATACCATCTCCCCACGCCTTTTGGGCATCAGCTACTTCCTGTTCGGTAATTGCAGGAATTTCTTCCACTTGGCTTACAGTGCTTTCCTGCTTTTTGATGATTGTATCACATGAAGTGAATCCAACCATAAAAGTAAGGGCGACAAATAACCCGACCATTGATAGGTTTTTCCTGAAAAAATCATTGTTTTTGTTCATATTCAATTGTTTTAAGAAATATTCGTCCCTACTCTTTCAAGGATTTTCGGGTTTCTCCATAAGTAAAAAAGACAATTTAAGCTCTACAGATAAACAAAAATCATTGAGAATTGTTTATTGTAATTAAAAAAAATGCAAAACAGTCCTATTCCTCGCCTGCCGCGCTTGTTCCCGTTCAATGCAAACAGGGCTTTCCCAAAAAGCCAATACCCAACTATCTGATACTCTTTTATTTGAGATCAGCACAAGCACCCGGATAATCACAATTCCTGCAAAGGGAAATTTGCCTGCTCGCTATTGCCCTTGGCCGAGCGAATAAGCTTGTTTTCCGTTGAAAGTATATAGATTTTCGGTTTTAATGGAATCGATATCTGCTGATATGGCATTATTCAGCAGTTGAATAATATCAGACTTTGATATATTGGCACCATCCTGCGACTTGAAACGGCATCTCCAATGGTCGGTGCAAAAAGTTTCTTTAAAGCCATCGGGCCACACCTTGATGCCTCGATTGGTAATCATGGACAGTTTTACAGATCCAAACTCCATCATCTTCAGTTTCTCGGCCAACTCATTGGGATCTGTTCCGGTCCAATGCACAAAAACATCCACCCCTTGCAATTCCTTATTCGCTGCAGGTTTGCGCACATATTTGGGAAGATTCAGGGCTGTGTCATTGGCATAGGATACAGGCTTCAATGTGGTGGGTTTTTTGCCCAGGTTCCCAATCACTGCCTGCGCAAATTCCTTGGTGCCTACTTTTTTGGCGCTAACACTTTCTTTATAAATATCGTAGGTATGTATTCCATCCTCCAGTGTTTTGAGCCAGGCATTGTGCACCTTTTCTGCCACGGTTGATTGACCGATGTGATTCAGCATCATAATAGCACCGTGTAACAAACCTGAGGGGTTGGCCAGATTTTGCCCTGCCCTTCTGGGTGCTGAGCCATGAATAGCCTCGAACATAGCACATTCTTCACCTATATTTGCTGACCCGGCTAAACCAACCGAACCGGTAATCTGAGCAGCTACATCGCTGAGCACGTCTCCATAAAGGTTTGGCATTACAATAACGTCAAAAGCTTCGGGTGTATCAGCCATCTTGGCTGCTCCGATATCAATGATCCAATGCTCATTTTCAATTTCAGGGTATTCCTTTGCAATCTCGTCAAACACCTGATGAAACAAGCCATCTGTTTGCTTCATGATGTTATCCTTGGTGAAACAGGTTACTTTTTTACGCCCTTGCTGCCTGGCATATTCAAAAGCATAGCGTACAATTTTTTCGCTGCCGGGCCTGCTGATCAGCTTAAGGCACTGCACTACTTCGTCCGTTTGCTGGTGCTCAATGCCAGCATATAAATCTTCCTCATTCTCCCTAACAATTACAATATCCATTACCGGATGCTTGGTACTAACAAAAGGGTGCAAACTCACACATGGCCTCACATTGGCATAAAGCCCCAGAAATTTCCGGGTAGTTACATTCAGGCTTTTGTACCCCCCCCCTTGGGGCGTGGTAATAGGTGCTTTTAAAAATATCTTATTGCGCCTGATTACATCCCAGGATTCGGATGAAATACCAGCGGTATTGCCTGCCAGGTAAACTTTTTCGCCAACTTGAATTTCTTCAGTTTCAATCTGAGCGCCAGCTGCAAGAATAATTTCCAATGTGGCATCCATTATTTCCGGTCCAATTCCATCTCCTTTTGCTACGGTAATTTTTGTCATGCTTTTACAATTTTAGGTTAGTTTGGATGCAAAAATATAAAAACCACCTTATGATTTGTTTCGGGCTCTTCTTAATTTTTTATAAAAATGCCTGATGCCCAAAGGTGTTTTCCTTTTCCTGCCATATCCTCCTTCATGATTTTGAATGAATTTTTGCCCAACAAGGTGTCGTGCAAAATCAGCTGTTCATTGCCAATCCTTGGTTCTTAACCATGCCTTTAAAATGCCAATTGCACCTCATAGATGGTCAACAGTTCACAGAACCCTTAATTTTTTTTACTTTTGCCACCTCATTAACAAATTCTTAACAGAA
>CAYTUA010000024.1:0-8801 GCA_964440855.1 uncultured Lentimicrobiaceae bacterium | reverse complement strand
TATTTACGGCATACCGCCAAAATATTTTAGTTAGATATATTTTGACGGATTTCAACAGAAAATAGATCTATTCCAGTACTTAGAATATTTCTAAATTCTGGAAAACATTCCGTTTCTTAGCACTTTGTTTGTTTGCTAAAATTGATATCTATTTAACTAACATACAGTTAAATGTTTTGGTAAGAATTTTGGTATTACTATTTTTTCTATCATATTAAGTGTACACCAATTACTTTAGCAAACAAATCAAATGAAATTAAAGTATTACGAAGCACTAATCAACAAGTCTCCTTTTGGCTTTGCATTGCATCGCATCATGTTAAACGACTATGGACAACCCGTTGATTACGAGTTTATCGATGCCAATCCAGCCTACGAAGAACTTACCGGTCTTAAAGTCAACAACATCATCAACCGCAAGGTTACCGATGTATTACCTGAAATAAAGAAGAATGACTTCAACTGGATCAGTTTTTACGGAAAAATTGCCCTGCACGGCGGGGAAGAAGTGTTTGAACAGTATTCGGAATCGCTAAAACGATGGTATAAAGTACAAGTTTATTCACCTGAAGAAAACCATTTCGCCACTGTTTTTGTGGACATAACAGATCAAAAACTAAACGAACAGCGCTACCAGGGCCTTGTTGAATCCCAAAACGACCTGATTGTGCGTGTTGACGCCAACAACCGCTTTACTTTTGTAAACAAAGCCTATTGCAAGACCTTTGGAAAAAACAGCGATGAACTTTTGGGCAGCGACTTTTTTCCACTTATCCACGAAGAAGACCGCGAGGCAACTGCCAAAGCAATGGAGAAGCTTTATGCCCCGCCCTACCGATGCTATCTTGAACAGCGTGCCATGACTGTAAAGGGCTGGCGCTGGCTGGCATGGGAAGACAATGCCGTGCTTGACAATACCGGTAAAATCATCGAAGTGCAGGGCGTTGGACGTGATATTACCGGAATCAAGGAAAAGGAAGAGGCTATAATAAAACAAGCTGCCAGCTTGCAAAACCTACTGACGCACATACCGGCTGTAATTTATGCCTTTACCTTTAAGGATGGGGTGCCGGATATTCACTATATCAACGAAAACGTTGAACAAGTGTTGGGGTTCAAACCCAATGATTTTTTGCACAATTTCGATATGTGGAAAAGCTGCGTTCATCCGGACGACCTGAAAACATTGGCTGAAAAACTTCAGAAACCTGAAGAAACGAACTTACCAAGTGGAGAAACCTATAACGAATACCGCTTCAGGGACAAATACGGTCATTACCGCTGGCTGTCGGACCGGCAGAAAAGCATTGTAAACAGTGATGGCCAAATTGAAGTGATTGGTGCATGGGTTGATATAACCGATGAAAAAGAAAAGGCAGAGGCATTGCACAAGTATCAAAGCAGGCTTTCGCTCGCCCAAAACTTTGCCAAGGCGGGCTCCTGGGAATATGATATCGAAAAGGGGGCGCTTGACTGGTCGCCCGAGTGTGAAGCACTCTTCGGCATTGAGAAGGATAGTTTTGAAGGCAGTTTTGAGGCTTTTCTTGAACGTGTACATCCCGACGACAGGGATTATGTTAAACAGACCAATGCCCCTATTGTTGAGTTGAAAGAGGGTGTTTCACTTGATTATGTGCACCGCATCATTACCCCGGCGGGAGTAACAAAATGGGTAAAGGAATCAGCAGGTGTTGTGAGGGATGCCGAAGGAAAAGCATCCCACATTATTGGACTGGTGATGGACATCACCGAACGCAAAATGGCCGAAAACGCCATGGAAAACGAGAAAAAACTCCGTGACATTGTTGACAACATAGAAGGCATTTTCTGGCTGCGCTCGTCCGACCGTTTTGATATGCTTTATGTAAGCCCGGCCTATGAGGAAATTTTTGGGATGAGTACCGGCAGCCTGTATGAAAACCCGGCCTCTTTTACAGATGTGGTGCACCCCGAGGACAGTGAAAGAATCAATAAGGCTTATGAAAAATTCATGAAAACAGGTATTTTCAAGCAGGAATACCGCATAATCAGGCCGGATGGTGCCATGCGCTGGATTGCTACACGCGCCTTCCCTGTGAAAAATGATCAGGGCGAGATAATCCGCTATGCAGGCATTTCTGAAGACACCACCAAACGCAAACTGACAGAGCAATCCGAACGCGAAAAAACCAATAACCTGAACGCCACAATCGCCGCCTTGCCCGACATCCTGTTCTTTATGTCGAAAAACGGCACTTACCTCGATGTGCATACCATCGAGCCTGAAAAGCTTCTGGCACCAAAAGAGGAAATAATAGGCCACAAAATCAGCGAGTTTTTCAACGAAGCCGAAACAGCCAAACAACTGCAACTTTACAAAGAATGTATTGATGAGCAGTCGTTAAAAACCTATGACTACAGCATCGAACTGAATGGCAAAACCCTTTATTTTGAAGCCCGGTTGAGCCCGGTTGACGACCAGAAACTGTTGGCTATTGTGCGTGATGTGTCTGCACAAAAACTAAATGAGGAAAACCTGATCCAGCAAACAAAACTACAAAAACTCCTCACGGAAGTATCAAATACCTATATTGATATAAGTGCAGCAGATTTGGATAAAGCCATTAAAAACTCCTTAAAAGAACTGGGTGAATTTATGGGGGCTGATCGTTGCTATGTGTTTGAGCATGATTATGATCTGAAAGTGACCAGCAACACCCATGAGTGGTGTGCCGAAGGGATTGAGCCTCAAATTGACAATTTGAAAGAAACACCTTTTGAACTATTCACTGAGTGGCTGGAGGTACACCAAAAAGGTGAATCTTTCTATATCCCTGATGTGTTTAGCCTTCCGATTGGGCATAGTCACAGGGAAATTCTCGAACCCCAAGGCATCAAAAGCCTGATTTCAGTACCCCTGATGGATCAGGGTAAAACCATCGGGTTTATTGGCTTCGATTCAGTAAAAAAACATCATACATATACCGAAACCGAGGAAAACCTTTTAGATGTTTTTGCTAAAATGCTGGTAAGTGTAAAAAGACGACTGTCTAATGAAAGGGCGCTGGCCGAAAGCGAGAAAAAGTTCCAGACCATTTTCAGAACAAGCCCCTATGGCATTGTACTCTCACGGCCTGATGATGGTAAACTGATCGAAGTAAACGACATTTTTATGGAAATAAGCGGTTTCAAACGGGAAGAAGTTGTGGACAAAACCACCATGGAGCTCCAACTGTGGAATAATCCAAGCGACCGGAATAGAATTCTTGATGTAATTGCAGGAAAAGGAAAGCTCAAGGGCGCCGAAATAACCTTTCGCAACAAGTATGGAAATAAACTTACATGCTTGGTCTCGGCACAGCTTATCGAACTGAACCAGGAAATGGTTTTGCTCACAAGTATCAACGACATTACTGAAAAGAAGGAAGCTTTCGACCTGATCCAGAAAAACGAGGAGCGTTTCCGACAGGTAGCCGAAACCAGCCAGGCAGTGATTTGGGAAACTGATGACAAGGGCTTGTTCACCTACGTAAGCCCTATGGCCGAAAAAATTTGGGGCTATACCCCTGAAGATCTGATTGGCAGGCGCAATTATTTTGACCTCCATCCGGAAAAGGGGCGAATGGAGTTTAAAAGAATTACGAAGGAGCTTTTAACAGAAAAGCAAGCGTTTCGCGACCTTGTAAACCCAGTCGAAAAGCCCGGTGGCGAACTGGCCTGGATGTCAACAAACGGCCTGGTCATTTATAATGATGAAATGCAGCCAGCAGGCTTCAGGGGATCGGACCAAAACATTACCGAAATTCGAAAGCTGCTTGATGACCTTACGGCCGCCAAAAACAAGGCCGAGGAAAGCGACCGACTCAAATCGGCATTTTTGGCCACCATCAGCCACGAACTGCGCACACCCCTGAACCACATTATTGGGTTCAGCTCGCTGATAAGCGATATGACAGAGGAGGAAGAAACAAAAAACTTTGCCAACATCATCCAGGAAAGTGGTACGGCCTTTTTGGGTATGATTGAAGACATCTTTGATCTGGCATTTATTGATGAATCAGAAGTTCGCTTACGAAAAACCACTTTCAAAGGCATGGAGTTGTTTATGGAGGCCAAAAACAGCCTGGACGAATTGTTGCATAAGGCCGGCAAAAGTGAACAGGTGAAACTTCAATTTGTTCCCGATCATGCCCTGCTGCAATCATTCATCACCGGCGACAGGCAAAAAATAATGCAGGTACTGACAAATCTTTTTAAGAATGCAGTAAAATTTACCGCTCAGGGCACAATTGAATTTGGTATGTTATCGCAAAACGAGCAAGAGATTGTACTTTACGTGAAAGATACCGGAATCGGCATCCCTGCTGAGATGCAACAAGCCATATTCGACTTTTTCAGGCAGGTTGAAGACTCCCACACACGCCAGCATGATGGTTTGGGGATTGGTTTGTCTATTTCAAAAAAAATTGCAGAGACACTTCACGCATCTATCAGGGTTGAATCAGAACACGCCAAAGGCAGCACATTTAGCTTGTTTGTGCCTGTTGAAATCAACAATTTCGAAAACAAAACAGGCAATTTGGCCGAGAGTGCAAACAGCCTTTTGCTGACACAGCAAACCATATTGATAGCCGAAGACGATCCAACAAGCCTCATGCTCATTATGAAAATCATGAAAGATATACAGGTTAATCTTCTCACAGCCGAAAACGGACAACAAGCCCTTGAATTGTTTCGCGCCAATCCCGACATCAAACTGGTGCTGATGGACTTGAAAATGCCGGTGATGGATGGATACGAGGCCACAAGGCAAATCAAATCGCTCAGGCCCGAAATACCTGTAGTAGCGCTTACCGCCTATGCGCTCACAAAGGACAAGCCCAAAGCAATTGAGGCAGGTTGCGACGCCATTGTTACCAAACCTGTGAATAAAACCGAATTGTTTAAAACAATCCAAAGCTTTTTAGGATAAACCAAAATAGCTGATAAAACTACTGAACGATGATGAAAACAACGCGAGAATACAACTTCCAATTGCTCATGAATCAAACCTCATTCGGCTTTGCTTATCTGAGGATTGTTCCAAACACCAAAGACAACTCTTATGATTTTGTGATCGAGGAAGTAAACCCTGCTTTTGAAAAAATCACGGGGATACCGGAAAAGCTGGCAATGGGAGCCGGTATGAGTGACTTTTTCGATGATGGTCAGGATGAATCCGCACAAAAACAGCAATTGTTAAGACAGGTGGTTGTTGAAAAATCGAGCGTTGAGGCCGAAATGTTTGCGCACAAGCTCGAGCGCTGGCTTAAAATTTCGGCCAGCCCAATGGGTTCAGACCACATTGGGGTAATTTTTTCTGACATTACACCCCGCAAGCAGGCCGAAGAGAAATTCGCAACAGCCTTTCGGCTTGCGCCCCACACCATCACAATTTCCGATTTTGAAACCGGTAGGCTTGTGGATGCCAACGATGCTTTTATGGCCATAACAGGCTACACCCGTGCCGAAACTATTGGCAAAACAACGCTTGAACTCGACATCTGGGCGAACCATGCTGACCGTGATGAGGTTTTTGCAGACCTGAGGTCTGGACTAGAGGTAAGGGCACGTGAGTATTCATTCAAAAACCAGAATGGACAGCTGTTGCATGGTTTGTTTAGTGCTTCTATCGTACAAATAAACAACAAAGCCCATATCCTCTCAAGCATAGAGGATATTACCGAAAGAAAAAAGGCACGTCTGGCATTGGAAGAAGAGAACCGCAAAACAAAAGCACTGATAGATGCACTGCCTGATATGATTTTCATAATGGGAAAAGATGGCAGCATACTCGATGTGTATGGAGCAAAACCCAAACTATTGGTTGCCCCGGTTGAGGAACTGATCGGCTGCTCTATTCGCAAAATTTTCCCAAAAGAGGAATATGAAAGGCATATCGAAATTTATGAAGCCTGCCTGCGCGAAGGTACCACTGCAAGCATCGAATTTGAGCTTGGGGTAAAGGACAAAAAAATGTTCTTTGAATCGCGCGTAAGCCCATTGGACAATAATCGGCTGCTTACTGTGGTGCGTGATATTACCGAAAGCAGGCAAATGCAGCAAACGCTTAAAGATGAGCTGGCTTACAGAAACTTCCTTTTCGAAACCGATCGCGAAGGTTTGCTGATCATGAGCAACGACCACCGTGTGATCGATGCAAATAAAAAAATCTGCGAAATGCTTGGCTACAGCTTTGAAGAAATGCTTCAGCTTTATACATGGGATTTAGATGCCTTAAACAATCGCGAACAAATCCTCACCAATTTTGATAACTCACAGGCTGTGGATGCACGATTTGAATCGGTACACCAGCGAAAAGACGGCAGTACCTACGATGTGGAAGTAAGCGCCAGAAGCTTCAACTGGAAAGGCGAGCGTATGATTTTTTGTGCCTGCCGCGACATCAGCGACAAAAAAAAGCTTGAACAGGAAACCATTGAAGCCAAAAACCTGGCCGAAGCCAACCAAAAACGCTTTGATGAAATTGCCGACTATACCGGCGAGTTTGTGTGGGAAGTAAATGCCGAAGGCATTTATACCTACGCCAATTCAGCCGTAAAGACCCTTTTGGGATATGAACCTGAGGAGCTTGTGGGAAAAATGAATTGTATTGATCTATTAACAGAATCTGAAAAATCATCCTTGACTTCAGAAACTGAAAAAATATTTGAATCTAAGGCACCTATTTCCAACCTTGAAAACACCATGCTGACCAAAAATGGAAGTGTTGTAAGGGTAGTAACCAACGGTATTCCAATTACCGGACCTGAAGGTGAATTGCTTGGCTACAGGGGTTCGGACCGGGATATTACACAGCAATACGAAGTTGAAATAAAACTAAAAGCAAGCGAAAACAAATACCGCATGCTGGTCGAAAATGTAAGCGATGTGTTGTTTACACTTAAACCTGACGGCACAATAAGTTATATAAGCCCGACAGTTAAAAACCTGACAGGCTATGAAACAGAAGATTATATCGGAAACCACTTTTCTGCCTTTATCCATAAAGCTGACCTCGAAACCGTTGCTTACGATTTTGAACAAATCAAAACCGGCAATTATTATCCTTCCGAATACCGGATTAACACCAAAAACGGAACCGAAGTCTGGGTCAGAAGCTCAACCAAGGCAGTGGACGAAACAACCTATACAGGTATTGCCCGCGACATAACGCAAGAAGTAAAGGCTGCCAGGGCGTTAAAAGAAAGCGAAGCACAATACCGCATGTTGTTCAATGCCAATATGGACAGCTTGTCCATTGTTTATATCGAGCCCGATGGGAGTGTTTCCAATTTTGTGGGAATGAATGATGCCGGGGCCGCAATCATTGGTTATACCAAAGAGGAACTTCTCAACAAGAAAAGTCCGGCAGATATAGAAATCGGCGCAAGCCCATCAGCGGTTCAAGAGCGCATAAAACAATTACAGGAAAAGGGTGAGGATGTTTTTGAAGCGACCATACGCAATAAGAATGGCGAAGATCGCAGCTTGGAGATCAAAGCCATACTGATCAGCTACAAAAACAAGCCTGCCATACTGAATATTTCCCGAGATATCACCGAGCGAAAAAAAGCAGAAATTGCCCTGAAAGAAAGCGAGCTTTTTGCCAATTTGGTAGCCAACTCCACACCGGCCATGCTCTATATTTACAACCTCGAAAAGCAATGCAATGTGTGGTCAAACGAGGCGCATAAAGCCTATTTTTCGGAATTTCTCAAAAACCATAAGGAGTTGCGATCAGTTGACATTGAAAAGGTTGTTCATCCTGATGACTTTGAGCAGTTGATGGGCTTATTGGGTGGATTACTTGTTGACAAAACCAAACAGCAGATAAGTCTGGAAATACGTATACTTGGAGAAAACAAGTGGATATGGATGAATCTGCTACTTTCAAAATTCAGATTTGACGAGAGTGGGGAAACCCTTGAGATAATGGGTGCAATATTCGAAATTGACGACCGCAAAAAAGCTGAACTCGAGTTGCAGCAAAACAACAGCAACGCCACATTCCTGAACAAAATGGCCCTTAAACTTGTCAATTTGCAGGCAGGGGCATCGGTTGGGCAGGAAACCATACCGGATATCAGGCAATACACCGGCGCGGTGTTTGCCATGCACTCGCAGTTCGATTTCAGCCAACAGGCATTCTTTATCAAACACATTGATGCAGATAGCAAGCTACTAAATGCTGTGTTTAAAGTTGCTGGCAACGACATTCTTAAAAAACCCACCAGACTAAGCAAAGAAGTTCACAAACAAGTGGCCGAAAGCAATGTGATTGTTTATGAATCATTACATGAGCTCACTTTTGGCGATGTGCCGGAAGTAGTGAGCAAGGCCATTGGTGCCATCACAGGTGTTTCGCGCATTCATGCCCTGGTACATGCGGTGTCGGGTAAAATTTATGGCGGAACCTTTCTTGGTTTTCGCAAAGACCAGCCCGAACCTTCAATTGAAATGCTCCGCTCCTATGCCTACCTGGTTGCCATTACATTAAGGCGCATCTTTGCGGAAGAAGAGCTTGTGGTAGCCAAGGAAAAGGCCGAAGAAAGCAACCGTCTCAAATCGGCATTCCTGGCATCCATCAGCCACGAATTGCGCACACCCCTTAACCATGTGATTGGTTTCAGCGATTTGATTAAAAGCGAAGTTACCGATCCCGAAATACACAAATATGCATCTATAATCTTCGACAGCGGCACGAATTTTCTCACCATGATTGAGGACATCCTGGCACTTGCCCTTGCAGAACAATCAGAAATCAAGCTCAGAATGCAAAG
>CAYTUA010000023.1:0-3164 GCA_964440855.1 uncultured Lentimicrobiaceae bacterium | reverse complement strand
ACGGAATAGACGCCCCAGTGGATAAAAATTCCCAATTTGGCTTCCTGAAACCAGGCAGGATAGTTGCGGTTGCGGAGGCTATTCCAGGTTGTATTGGCGTCGTAGGTTTGTGCCGGGCTTTGGTATGCCAGCAAAATCAGCAGAAAAAGCAAGCGGGTTTTCATGAATATTTATTCTTTTGGCTTATGACATGATTTTTTTTGTGGTAATGTGAATTGTTCAGCCATCCAGCAGGGCGCTGAGTTTTTGTTCTGCTTCACGCAATTTTGCTTCTGTTTCTTTAAGCTGTGTAATGTTTTGAACCACACCTCTATAGCGAACCTGGCTTGCCGTTTCTTCAGCCCGTTTGGCCATGCAGCGTACCCAAACCACCTCACCCTTTTTGGTCATGGCCCTGTAATCGGAGGGATACTCATTTCCTTGTTGAAGTTGTTCAAAATCATGCATCAACACAGGCAGGTCTTCGGGATGGAAAAGTTCGTTGAAATGTCTGTTCAGGCATTCTTCCACCTCATAGCCGGCTAGTTGCTTTATTAGACTACTGATGTACAAGATGGTTCCATCTGATGCCAATTCGAACAATACACCATTCAGGTTTTCGAGCAGGTTTTCGTATCGTCTTTCAACGCCAAGCAGCTTGTTGGTTTTGAATTTCTGGGCACTGATATCCCGGCAAGTGCAAAAAATAACTTTTTCGCCTTTCCACATAAAGCCCCATGCACTTACTTCAACATCATTTAAAACCCCTTCACTGTTGCGGTGTTTGGTTTCGTAGGCACTTACAAAACCTTCCTCCGGGTCAAACATATTGCGCATATCCTGCTCGGTGAGCATGGCATCAATTTCCCAGAAATAGGTGTGCTGAAGCTGTTCGTTGCTAAAACCAGTCATCTGGCAGAATTTGGCATTGGCATCCACAACCTTAAAATTGTTATTAATCAACACATAACCATCTTTGGAGTTGTCAAAAAGGTATTGTCTGAAAGCGAGCTCTTTGTCGAGTTTATGCCGCAGCAATGTTTTTTCAGTGATGTCCTCAATGCTACCCAGCACATAGGGTTTGTTATTGATAGAAATCACCGTAGCTGAAAAGGAGCCAAAAACCCTGCTGCCATCTTTATTAACAAATTCGTATTCCCTGCCGAGTACCGGAATCCCCTCGAAAAGATCGCTGATAACCTGCTTGCGGTCTTCTTCACTTGTCCAAAGGTTCAGCTTGGCAGATGAATTACCCAGAACTTCCTCACGGCTATAGCCTGTTGATTTCGTGAATGCTTCATTAACCTCAAGCAGTTGTTCGGTTTGCCCATCGGTAAGTGTGATGGAAAAAGGGGCCAGCTGGAAGGCACGGGCAAATTTCTCTTCGCTTTCGCGCAGGGCTTGCTCAGTTTTGTTTCGTGCAGTAATATCTTCGCTGGTGGATAAAATATAGGGTTTGTTATTGATTTGAATGATGCTTGCAGAAAACAAACCATCGATTAGTTCACCTGTTTTTTTTCGAATTTTTATCTCTTTTTCAAAAACTGAACGACCTGCCTTTAATTCCTGCAGCACAGCGTCCCGGTCGGATGGGTTGGCCCAAAGACCCAAGTCCCCTGTGCGCTGTCCGATAAGTTCTTCTTTGGTGTAGCCCAGCAGTTTCACAAAAGCATCATTCACTTCTTCAATGCGTCCGGTATGCACATCGGTTAATGCCATGGTGAAGGGTGCCTTTTGAAAAGCAACAGCAAACTTTTCTTCGCTTTCCTGCAGTTTCTTCTCAAACTGTTTTTCAGCTGTGATATCAGTAAACAGCGTATAAAAATATCCCGCTTCGAGTGAGGAGGCAAATATCCTGAACCAGCGGTTAAGGGGTGGAAAAAATTGATCAAATTCCCTTGTCTTGCCTGTTGCCGCAACCTCTGCATAGGCGGCAATCCAGTCAAAACCGGATGATTTAATATCCGGAAACAGTTGTGTGGCTGTTTTATTCAGTATTTGATTGGCTTTTAAGCCAAGGTATTGTTCAAAAGAAGGATTTACATCCATGAAAACATAATCAATGGGATTGCCACGCTCGTCCAGCATGATGCGGTGGTTGGCATAGCCAAAATGGGATTGGTCTATGACTGCTTTGTAATGGTTTTGTTTGTTTTCGGGCATTTTTTTACGGTTTCATCATATTAGATGCCGCAAATTACTTAAAATGTTTATTAATTTCTTTGAAAAGTATGGTTTTATTTATTGGTTTGGTAACAATAGCATCGCAACCGGCTTCCATAATGCTGACCTTGTCTTTTGGTAATGCATAAGCGGTAAGTGCAATAACAGGCAAAGATGGGTTTCGCGATTTAATGATTCGTGTGGCTTGCAGCCCATTCATAATGGGCATTTTAATGTCCATTAATACGAGCTTAATATCCATATTTTGTTCGAAAAGGTTTACGGCCTCTTGTCCGTTTACAGCAGTCAATAATCTGGCATTGGTTGGTTTCAACATGGTAGTGAGCATCATCATGCTGTCTTCGTCGTCTTCTGCTATAAGAATGGTATGGTTTTGTAAATCACTTTTCTTCAATTGGTTGTGTGCTTCCTGATAACTGCTCATATCCCCGATAAAGCCAATAGGTAAGGAGAAATAGAAAACAGTGCCTTTTCCTTCTGTTGATTCCACATATAAATTAGCCCCCATTATAAAGGCTATTTGTCTCGAAATAGCCAGGCCTATGCCCAGCCCACCATACAAGCGGGTGTGGGAATCATCACCTTGCCTGAAAAACTCGAAAATTACATCAAGTTTGTCTTTTGCAATACCGATGCCAGTGTCAGCTACATAAAATGTCAGGGTTTCCTCATCATCCTGTCGCATTCCGAAAGTAATGGAGCCTTTGTGCGTGTATTTCACTGCATTTTTAAACAAGTTGGCAAGCACCTGGTCTATTTTTAACCTGTCGCTGGTGTATATGTTTGCCAATACGGCAGCCTCCGGTTTGAAATGCAGTTTAATATCTTCCGTTTTTCCTGAATTGTTAAGTATTTCATGTAAGAGGTTTCTGTTTTCCAAAAATATATCCATACCCTTAAAGCTTTGCATTCTGAGCTTGATTTCTGATTGTTCTGCAAGGGCAAGTGCCAGGATGTCCTCAATCATGGTGAGAAAATTCGTGCCGCTGTCGAAGATTATA